>CANTHI010000603.1 GCA_947653505.1 uncultured Eubacterium sp. | reverse complement strand
TCTGATTGAGTAAATTTACAGGATGTAATAAAATATGAAAAAGGAGCAGATAACAGTGGAAAATGTAAGAATAACAAACTATTCTGGAAACCGGAACAATGAAACAGGACCGGTTCCCTCATCCAGCGTCCGGGAGGTCAATATATAGTTCTGGTTTTTCCAGTTTAGTCCCGGTTAAATCCGGGTGTCAGGAGGAAATGGGAATAAGGGAGACAAACTGGAAAGGAAATACGGGGAACGGCAAGACTTCATGGAAGAACTGCTCTTACAAATACAGGAAATATGTGAAGACGATTTAGTTTTTAAAATTTTTTCATCTGTACATACAAAAATTCGTCTTCTTTTTCGTATTTATTGATTATTGGTGTCATTGGCAACAGATCATTACATAAGGAGGAACCCCATGACGAAACGCACGGCGGAGATACTAAAGCGGCTGGACCAGACGTATGGGACGGATGTACTCTGCTATCTGAATCATGAGAATGCGTGGCAGCTTCTGATCGCAGTGATCTTAAGCGCCCAGTGTACGGATGCCAGAGTCAATATCGTGACGGCTGATCTTTTCCAGAAATATGATACGCTGGAAAAATTTGCGGAGGCTGACCTTGCGCAGCTGGAACAGGATATCCATTCGATCGGGTTTTACCATAGTAAGGCCAGGAATATTATATCCTGTTGCAGGGATCTGATCACAAAGTTTGGAGGAGAAGTCCCGTCTTCGATCGAAGACCTGACCAGTCTGGCTGGTGTAGGGCGCAAGACGGCAAATGTGATCCGGGGAAATATTTATCATGAACCGAGTATTGTTGTGGATACACATGTAAAACGTATTTCAAACCGTCTGGGATTTACCAGAGAGTCGGATCCATATAAAATAGAGCAGGATTTGATGAAGGTTCTGCCAAAGGACCACTGGATTATTTATAATATGCAGATCATTACGTTCGGGCGCAGTATCTGTATTGCCAGAAGCCCGAAGTGCAGTGAATGTTTTCTGCAGGATTTATGTAAGGCAGGAGATAAGAAGATTTGATCGTAAAAGATTATGTGGCAATTGATCTGGAGATGACGGGATTAAATGCCAGACGGGACAGCATACTGGAAGTCGGTGCGGTACGGGTGAGAGAGAAAAAGACAGAAGCTGTGTATCAGGCGATGATTCACCCGCATGTGGAATTACCGGATGAGGTTATAAAGCTGACGGGGATTACGAATGAGATGGCTGCGCAGGGACGTGAGCTGGATGAGGTGTTTGCGGAGATCGCGGCATTTTGTGAGGGATTTTTGCTGCTGGGCCATAATATCATATTTGATTATGGATTTTTGAAGCAGGCGGCGATCAACCGGAATGCGGCGTTTGAGCATCAGGGGATTGACACGCTTAAAATTGCCAGAAAGCTGCTGCCGCCTGAGGAGAAAAAGACGCTTCAGGCGCTTTGTGACCGGTATCAGATTCAGCGCAGGCGGCAGCACCGGGCGATGGATGATGCGCTGGCAGCAAAGGATCTGTATGAGATTTTTGAGGCGGAGTATGGAAAGCTGCATCCGGAGGTATTTGTGCCGGAACCGCTGGCTTACAAGGCGAAAAAACAGTCGCCAGCTACAGCCAGACAGAAAAATCATCTGCGGCAGCTGGCGGATTATCATCATGTGACCTTACAGGTGCCGTGGGAGACGCTGACCAAAAACGAGGCGTCCAGGCAGATCGACCGGCTGATTGCACAGTATGGCAGGATGCCTGATCCGGATCTGTAGCGTGATCAGACAAGCTGTTTTAAAACAGAATCTTTTAACAGCATATCAGAGTTTTCCACGATTCTGGCCAGCTCTTCCAGTTTTTTTGCTTCCCCGTGTTCACGGTACAGCGAGCCGAGCAGTACATAATTTTTACTGATATCGGTGCCGCAGGCAACGCCAAACTCCAGTACGGTAACGGCGTCCTGCCAGTGGCCAAGCTCTGCCAGCTGTTCGCCGTAAGCAGCCAGTGTTCTGGCCAGTGTCGTAAAATTCGTATCACAGTCAGATAAAATGTTCAGATTGGCGGCGCCATACTGCAGCTTTAAATCGGTATTTGATATGCCGGACAGATTTAGAATTTTGCGGCTGCTTAAGGTCTGCAGCGCCTGTTCCGCCTCTGCCAGCCTGTCGTCGGCATAGGTTCCGATGGGAAAGGTGTCCAGCGGAATCTGAATATAATCCAGATTGCTGATATCCTGTCTGCGGGTCTGGTTTGCGCGCTGTTCTTTTTCCCAGAAAGCGTCCTGACTTTCTTTCATGGAACGTCTGGAGCGGTTGCGCAGCAGATTGAATACGGATAAAAGTATGATTACAAATGGCAGAATCATTAATGGCATAATTTTCGCATCCTTTCATTAGGTTTATCATAAACTATCAACAATATTATTATAACAGACCGTGTATGGTCTGGGAAAGAGGGGACTATGTCAAAATCTAAAAAAACCAAAACCACAATAAAAGCAATCTTATCTGTGGGCATCAT
>CANTHI010000602.1 GCA_947653505.1 uncultured Eubacterium sp. | reverse complement strand
CTTCCTCAAGTGTCCAGTGACAGGTCGTAGCGGCTGAAGTAATCGTGATACCTCTTTCCTGCTCCTGCTCCATCCAGTCCATCGTAGCAGTACCTTCATGAGTATCACCAATCTTATAGTTAATACCGGTATAGTATAAAATACGCTCGGTCAATGTTGTCTTACCAGCATCGATATGAGCCATAATACCAATATTTCTGGTTCTCTCTAATGGATATTCTCTTCCAGCCAAGATTTTTTCCTCCTAATTATACTGCAACATGCACATTAGAATCTGTAATGGGCAAATGCCTTGTTCGCTTCTGCCATCTTGTGCATATCCTCTTTCCGCTTCACAGACGCGCCGGTATTGTTTGCCGCATCCATGATCTCGTTTGCCAGCCGTTCTTCCATTGTCTTCTCTGATCTTTTGCGGGAAAACATGGTCAGCCAGCGAAGCGCTAACGCCTGACGCCGGTCCGGTCTTACCTCAATCGGCACCTGATAAGTAGCACCACCGATACGTCTTGCCTTTACTTCCAGTACAGGCATAATATTATTCATTGCGTCCTCAAAAACCTCCAGCGCAGGTCTGTCTGTCTTTTCAGCAACCCGGTCAAACGCATGATATACAATTTTCTGTGCAATACCTTTCTTGCCGTCCAGCATGATATTATTGATCAGCTTGGTAACGACTGTATTGTTGTAAATTGGATCAGCTAATACTTCTCTTTTCTGAGTATGTCCTTTACGTGGCACGATACTTCCCTCCTTAATCATTTTTTATCATCTGGTTTCCCAGACAGATGTTTCATTCCGATTAATTCAACGGTACTCACATGTGTGTTACGTGCGGAGTTATTTCTTTTTATATCTATCTGATATCTATCTGATATCTATCTGAACGGTTCTGCCGGAACGATCAAACACTTCCGGCACAAATAATTCCAACACTAACCTCTGCAGAGCGCAGCCATCCGGCATACGCACTCCGATACATTGAGTCATATTGCTCCGCTAAAAATAAATCTGCATTTTAAATGCAGGCTTCAGTCTCAGACTACCCTGTTATTTTTTAGCGTCCTTCGGTCTCTTGGCACCGTATTTGGAACGTGCCTGACGTCTGTTTGCAACACCTGCCGTATCAAGCGTACCTCTGATGATATGGTATCTTGTACCAGGTAAATCCTTTACTCTTCCGCCGCGGATCAGAACAACACTATGTTCCTGTAAGTTATGTCCTTCACCCGGAATATAGCTTGTCACTTCGATTCCGTTTGAAAGACGTACTCTGGCAATTTTACGAAGCGCTGAGTTCGGTTTTTTAGGAGTTGCTGTCTTTACAGCAGTACATACACCACGCTTCTGAGGAGAAGCGGTGTCTGTCGCTTTCTTCTGTAAGGAATTGTATCCTTTCTGAAGTGCCGGTGCTGTAGACTTCTTTGCAGCTGACTTTCTTCCTTTTCTTACTAACTGGTTAAATGTTGGCATTATTTTCACCTCCTGCATTTTATATGATGTGCGCAACATTATCACACGCTAGAATATTATATATAGAGATTTTCAGAATGTCAAGGAAGATTTCTCTATTTCAGCATATTTCAGCATATTGCACTGTTTCCAGTATATTTTTCCCCGATTTTAGAAAAAAATACCATCGAAATAAAATACACTCAAAAAATGCCATCAAAAAAATACCATCGGAAGAAATCTATCCTGTCTCCCGTGGTATTTTTCTGTAACGCCTAATCTATCAGCGCATATTCTTCATCATCTGCCGGTTCCGGTACATCCCCGTCATAGGCAGGATCATCATACGTATCGTTTTCATATGCTTCTTCCCTGTCAAGCCCATCCGCATATGCCCTCATACTGGCAGCATCTGAAAACACCGGCCGGTTTGCTTCCGCCGCATCCTGCTCCGTCAGATCGTCTTCTCCGCCATCTTCCGCAAACAGATCGTCATCCTCATCGTCCATCGCGAACAGGGCCGTACCTGCACCCGCCGCGTCTGCCTGTTCTGAAGCGCCTGCACCTTCATCAAACTCCATAAAATCTTCTTCGCCAAACAATACTTCCTGCTCATTCACATCGGAGTCCAGCTTAATGCTGCGGTAACGCTTCATACCGGTTCCTGCAGGAATCAGCTTTCCGATAATTACGTTTTCCTTTAATCCGATCAGCGGATCGATCTTGCCTTTAATCGCCGCCTCTGTCAGTACCTTCGTCGTCTCCTGGAACGAAGCTGCCGACAGGAAAGAATTTGTTGCCAGAGACGCCTTTGTAATTCCCAGCAGCACCTGGGAGCCTTCTGCCGGTTCCAGGTCTTCTTTTATAAGTCTTTCATTCGCGTCTTCAAATTCCAGATTATCTACCAGTGTCCCAGGCAGGAACTCTGAATCCCCGTTATTTTCAATCCGGATTTTCTTTAACATCTGACGCACAATGACTTCGATATGCTTATCGTTGATTTCCACACCCTGCAGACGGTATACACGCTGCACTTCCTGGATCATATAATCCTGAACGGCGCGCAC
>CANTHI010000601.1 GCA_947653505.1 uncultured Eubacterium sp. | reverse complement strand
ATAGTCTGGATGCAGAATACTTAGAACTTCTTGCATTCTGGAATAGCATGCCCCGTTTTATCGGGCAAAGTCACAGGCAGACAGATCACCGCCTCCCATCCGGCGTCCGCATAGCCAATACAATACGCAACACTTTTATGTAAATTGTTTCCGGTATCAATGCCCTGCAATTTCTTATAGTCTGTAATCAATATGCGGATATTGTCTCGCATCTGCAGTCCTAAATATCATTGTCTGTTCCAGTGCCTCCTGCTGTTTTCGCACAATCTCTTTTTCCATCCGGTCCCGCGCAATCTTTTCCTCCACAGCCGCGGCTAATGTGCGGTCATCCCCGTCAGGATTCGCGGCCCGTACAGCTCCATCCTGAAGTTCCCCATCCAAAAGCTTTTCCTCTGGCAGGTTTCCTTCCGTAAGCTCTTTTTCCAAAAGCTTTTCCTCTGGCAGGTTTCCTTCCGTAAGCTCTTTTTCCAAAAGCTTTTCCTCTGGCAGGTTTCCTTCCGTAAGCTCTTTTTCCAAAAGCTCTTCCTCCGACAGGTTTCCTTCCGTAAGCTCTTTTTCTAAAAACTCTTCCTCCGGCAGGTTCCCTTCCGTAAGCTCTTTTTCCAAAAGCTCTTCCTCCGGCAGGTTTTCCTCCGCCAGTTCTTCTTCCAAAAGCTCTTCTTCCAGTTCTTCCTGCATCTCGTCCAGCGCTTCGGATATCCCGTCCATGATTTCGGAGAGCATGCCTTTGTTTTCGTCTTCTTTGCCGGTTGCTTCTTCGATTCTTTCCTTTTCGCGCTCTTCCGGTGTCTTTGGAGCCATTTCTTCTGCTGCCTCGGCGATTTTTTCTCCGATTTCTCTGGCTTCGTCCAGAACATGACTCATCTGACTGTTATTGTACTGCTGCTTTGCAGCTGCAATCTGATCTTCATAAGAATGGAACATATCCAGCTTTCTGGAAATATCCTCCAGACTTGTACATGCCATATTTTTCAGATTCTGCTTCTGTTTTTCAAAAAAATCCACCTGACTGGCGCACTGCTGCTGGCGTTCCTGCCTCTCCTGTGTACTTTTTAGTCCGCCAATGCTGCTAAAACGCATCACATTCAGTCCCTGTATACTTACACTCATAACAGTCCCTCCTTTCCCTGCTGTCCATTATTTAAATCAGATATTTCATTACAAACGCCTGAAGCTGGTCCGGCCACTCCTGTCTGGCCAGCAAAAATACATCCGACGGATCCTTGATCCGGACTCTGGCAGCCTGCCCGCATCCGCCGATCCCCGGCACTTTTATAATCGTATCATAACTGAAAATCACATACTCTCCATGCAGCTTATGTTCCTTTGCAAATCTTTGCATTTCCTGTTCGCTGATATAAAATCCATGACTGCGGACTTCCGCACGAAATCCCTCTTTCTTCAGATCCATCGTCAGCGGATGCAGATTTTCGTCGTATGCCGCAATCCCTTTCATTCTCGTATACCTCGGCATGGAGGTTCCGATCATCCCGGCTGCCAGAAGCAGGGCCGCGGTCACTGTCATTCCCAGAAATATCCGGTTTTTCTTCTGATAGCTTCGGCGGGTACCGCTCTGCCCGAGTCTGCCCAGCCGCTCCAGCCGCTTTTTTACCAGTGCATAGCAGGAATCATGAAATGCGGCTGTACCTGTCTGTATGCATCCGGTCCGCTGTCCCATCCGCAGTGTTTTTAAGATCATGCCGGCATATTCACAGGCACTGAGCGGCCCAAGCATAACACTGCCTTCATCACTGCCATATTCGATATTTTCCCGCAGCTTGTGTTCCAGTACATAAATAAGCGGATGCATCCACCAGAAAATCTTAAGCCATGCATAAATATGCAGCAGGAGAATATGACCCTGCCGGATATGCAGCGCTTCGTGATACAGTACCGCAGAAAACTGTTCTGTGGAAAGATGCTTCCAAAACGTCTGCGGGATTACAATATATGGACGGAAGATTCCTCCTGCATATGGGCTGCTGCATGTTCCAGACAGATAAACCCTGATTCGCGGCCCCCGTCCCTGCAATGCGGCATCCATCTCTTTTGCACGCAGCCGCCGCATCCAGTGCAGCTTCCTGCGCAGCCTGCCCTGCAGGTACAGATATCTTACCGCCAGTATACCTGCCACCGCAAAATACAAAGCCGCCATCTGCTCTGTCACAAAGGCCTGTATCCAGTTTGTGAGAATCAGAAGCTTTCCGCGAAAGAAAATCTTTGAGTATCCCATCAGACAGGAAAACGGCACCAGGCAGAACATGGAAAGGCAGACTCTCCAGTTTCTGTCTCCCGCAATCCGCCAGACTGCCAGAGCCACGGTCATCAGCACTGTCGCAGCCATCATCATGCGCAATAGTTTCATAAAACTATAAAGCAGTATAAATAATTCAAATTTCATCATCTGATAAATCCTGTTTTAAAATCATCCCACAGCTTCACACTGCCTTTCCATCTGTGTTTTTATCCCTTTCTGAAATCATCCCACAGCTTCACACTGCCTTTTCATCTGTGTTTCTATCCC
>CANTHI010000600.1 GCA_947653505.1 uncultured Eubacterium sp. | reverse complement strand
AGCTGGTTTTCACAGGCTCTGTATCAGATAACCGAAACACATGAAATAATTTCTGTATAATGCTTCGATAAAACGTGTGTAAAGTTTTTGAAAACCAGCCGAAGCGGCACCTTTAGCTGCTGGCGGAGCCAGAAGCGAAGTAGGTGTCGCACCCGTCCGGTACCATAGTCTGGATGCAGAATACTTAGAACTTCTTGCATTCTGGAATAGCATGCCCCGCTTTATCGGGCAAAGTCACAGGCAGACAGATCACCGCCTCCCATCCGGCGTCCGCATAGCCAATATTATACGCAACACTTTTATGTAAATTGTTGCATATGCTCTTAAGTTCGCGCCTATGGGGTCTGCCCCACTGGACACCAGCTGCGCGTTCCGTGAAAGTAACACATTTCGTAACCGTTCAGATAAAACCGGCACCACTCACTTTAAATACCCCTCTCATTAGAAACTGCTAATTCAGAAAATGGTACCCCACCGCTTCCCGAAAAATTTCCCAAATATGTATCTGCGTCGTATCCAGTACCGGAACGCTGACGTCCCCCTGCCTGACCGCAAGTGACAGTTCCGTACATCCAAGCAGCAAAGCATCTGCATGTTCCCGCCCAATATATTTCTCAGCCAGCCCGATTAATTTTTTTCGATCGTCAGCAATGACAATTCCATTTTCCAGATTCGGATAAATCAGCCTGCCTGTCAGAGACACGTCCTCATCCGTCAGGATTACCGTCGCGACTCCGTTCTGCTCCAGCGCGTTATGATACAGCCTGCTCCGCAAAGTAGCTGCCGTGCCAAATACAAGGACTTTTTGATATCCCATTTTTCTGATTTCACAAACTGTCGCTTCAACAATGCTGACAACCGGAACCGGAAATTTATCACATATCCTGTCCCAGACAATATGCTCTGTGTTTGCAGTAATCGCGGCAATTTCCGCACCCGCGGCTTTCAGGTTGGACAGACTGGTCAGCAGATAGCCGCATAGCCTGTCATAATCAGAGTCATTCAAAGCCGCATCATGTTTCAGCATATCTACGCTGTCAATCACAATTTCCGGATAAGTACCCTGCTCATCGCGGCTTCTTTCAATCAGCCCAAGATAATACGCAACAGTCGAAGCAGGACCTATCCCACCCACAAGTCCGATTTTTTTCATAGAATCATACTCCTTAAAAATTTAAATCTGATTTCATGATATAAGATTTCCCAAAATTCTCCAAAAGTCTTGAAACCAAAGCGGAAATATCTTATAACAGGATATCATAAAGTATACCAGTCAGTGAACTACAAATTGATACAGGTCTGCCGGACATTCGAAAACCAGCTGCCAGCATTTATATGTAACGCCTTATAAAATCAGCCGGTTCCCTCATCCAGCATCCAGAAAGCCAATCCATAACACATGATACAGCAACTGCAACTGCCAGTTGACACATTGAATACTGCTGATTGGTAGCTGGCAACCAGAAAAAAAGATACCATCCATACATAATCATCACACAAGGAGGATAACAACATGATTTTTTCAGACAAACTGATACAGCTTCGCAAAAAAGCAGGCTGGTCGCAGGAAGAACTGGCAGAGCAAATGCATGTCTCAAGACAGTCCGTTTCAAAATGGGAAGGCGCGCAGTCTATTCCGGACCTTGAGAAAATGATCCGCCTTTCAGAATTGTTCGGAGTAACTACAGACTATTTACTAAAAGACGAAATCGAAGATACCGGAAACAGCATCCCATCCGATAAAGTATCCGCACTCCGGCGCGTATCTATGGAAGAAGCCAATGCCTTTCTTTCTGTAAAAGCTATAACTGCAAAGTACATAGCACTGGCTACTTTTTTATGCATTTTATCACCCATCTGCATGTTTGTGTTCGGAGCAGGCGAAGTTCCCGCATATGGCCTGACAGATCACGCAGCCGGAGGGATTGGCATGATCATCCTGCTGATTTTTGTTACTATCGCAGTCGCTATATTTATTTCATGTGGCAGAAAAACAGCAGACTATGATTATCTGGAAAAAGAAATATTTGAAACAGAGTATGGCGTCCGTGGAATGGTTGCAGAACGAAAAGCAGCCTATAGCAAAACCTATACCAAAAACAATATCATCGGCGCAGGTTTTTGTATTCTGTCACTCATCCCTCTTTTGGGAGGCGCCGCTATTAATGATGAAGATGAAATGCTGCTGGCAATAGCACTTTCTGCTTCGTTTGTTCTTGCGGGTATTGGTGTCGTCTTCTTTGTCAGTACCGGTATCCTATGGGCCAGCTATGAAAAGCTTTTACAGGAAGGCAGCTATTCAGAGGAAAAAAAGAAACGTCAGCCTGCCGTAACGGCGTTCTCAGCTGCATACTGGTTAATTACCACTGCCGGATATCTGGGATATAGCCTTTCTACCAATAACTGGGGATATAGCTGGATCATCTGGGTAGTCGCAGGCATCGTATATCCTGCCTTTGTTATGTCGATACAATTATCCGGCCATGAAAGATGCTCTAAAATGATTATTTTCTTTTGCCGGATAATTGTATC
>CANTHI010000599.1 GCA_947653505.1 uncultured Eubacterium sp. | reverse complement strand
ATTAAAAGATGAGTTTGATGTTGCGATGACAAAAACAATGGAAAGAGAGGCGATACGGTGCGGATCTATTCCCTGGAATTTGAATATTATAAATAAGAGGACTTATCTACATCTATGGAAGAAAATCCGGTTTTTTGTCTGGCAGAAAAATCCGGATTGCCAGAGAATGCCGAATTTCGGGAAAAATCCGGATTGCCAGAAAATACAGAATTTCGGGAAAATCCGGATTGCCAGAAAATACAGAATTTCGGGAAAATCCGGATTACAAGAAAAAGCTGAATTATCAGAAAAAGCTGAATTATCAAAAAAAGCCAGATTACCAGGGAATACAGAATTTCCAGAAATAGAAAGGAAATAAAACATGGAATTAACAAGTAAGCAGCGTGCTTATTTAAAAAGCCTTTCCGGAAAAATTGAACCGATATTTCAGATCGGGAAATCCAGTCTGACACCATCTATTACAGAAGCGGTCAGCGATGCGCTGGAAAAGCGGGAACTTGTCAAGATATCCGTATTAAAAAACTGCTTTGACGATCCTGGAGAGCTTGCGGATATTGTAGCGGAACGTACGCATTCTGTGGTGGTGCAGGTGATCGGAAAGAAGTTTATTTTATACCGGCCGTCCAAAAAGGCGCCAAAAATCGAGCTTCCTCCGGCAAAATCCTGACGGCGGGAAGCAGCGGTTATGGATGCAAAGAAACGAAAAACCGGACTCATGGGCGGGACATTCAATCCGGTTCATTATGGACATCTGCTGATCGCGGAAAACGCATATGAACAGTTTCAGCTGGATGAAGTGATTTTTCTGCCGACCGGACAGTCTCCGCATAAAGATGCCAGACAGATTCTGGGAGCAGAGGAACGTATGGAAATGATCCGGCTGGCGATCGCGGATAATCCGCATTTTTCCTGTTCCGATTATGAGATCCGCGCAGAAGGCATTTCTTATACGTATCTGACAATACAGGCATTTTATGAGCGCATGGAAGAGGGCGGAGAGCTTTTTTTTATTATGGGCGCGGATTCACTGGCTTATTTTGACGCGTGGATGCGTCCGGATGAGATCAGCCGGATGAGTACGATTCTGGCGGCAGTGCGGGACGGACTGAACCAGAAAGAATTGCTGCCAATCCGGGAATTTTTACAGCAGAAATATGGAACGAAAATTGGATTTATCAATACGCCGAATTTTTCTGTTTCTTCCCGCATGATCCGCCAGCGCATATCGAAGCATCAGTCTGTCCGGTATCTTGTTCCGGAAGTGGTGGAGCAGTATTTGAAAGAACATGCGGTCTATGCAGGGCAGAAAGGCATCTGTGCGACAGAATCAGGAACAGTGTCTGACTTGCGGGACGCAGTTTTGTCAGAGGAATCAGGTGAGGGAAAATGAAAGATTTGGAAAAATATGAAAAGAAGCTGCAAAAGCATCTGGATAAGGAACGCTACCAGCATACACTGGGCGTCATGTATACGGCGGCAGCGCTTGCGATGGCATATCATTACGATCTGGATAAAGCGATGCTTGCAGGGCTGCTTCATGACTGCGCAAAAAATGTTCCAAATGAAAAAAAGCTGGAGCTTTGCAGAAAACATCATATCGGAGTATCTGAGATTGAACGCGAAAATCCATTTCTGCTTCACGCAAAGGTTGGTGCATGGATCGCGAAGAAAAAATATGATGTAAAAGATGAAGAGATTCTGCATGCAATTAAAGTGCATACGACAGGGGAACCGGCGATGAATACGCTGGATATGATTTTATTTATCGCAGATTATATCGAACCCCGGCGGGATAAGGCGGCAAATCTGACAGAAATCAGGGAAATGGCTTTTCACAGTCTGGAGCAGACGGTAGAGAGGATTTTGCATGATACCCTGCATTATCTGAACGAAAAATCCGGCCGGATCGATCCGGCAACAGAGATCACTTATGAATACTATAAAAACAGGAGGGACGAAAAGCAATGAGTATGACAGGAAAAGAGATGGCGAAAACCGCGTATCAGGCATTATCGGATAAAAAAGCCGAAGATATTCAGATCATTGATATCAGCGGGATATCCGTACTGGCTGATTATTTTGTAATTGCGAATGGTTCAAACCAGCATCAGCTTGAAGCGATGCGGGATGCTGTAGACGAAGCGCTGTACAAGGCAGGCGTGAAAGTAAAGCAGATTGAAGGCAACCGCAGCTCCAGCTGGCTGCTGATGGATTACGGTGACATCATCGTACACGTATTTTCCAAAGAAGACCGTCTGTTTTATGATCTGGAACGGATCTGGGGCGATGGGAAATTTATCGATGTATCAGAGCTTGGATGATAATCACTCCAAAGCTTTTTCTGTATTCCCAGAAAAAAAGACCTGCAGATGGAACAGAGCTCCGCATCAGGAAACAGCCTTATTTGGAAGATCTGCTTTTTACAAAACAGCTTCCTGTAAGGCGGCTTCCTGTTTTTAATGATATTAGGAAAAAAAGCGGAATACACCAAATACTTTCCCAAGAATCATACAGTCCTTAACAATAATCGGATCATAGGCATCATTTTCCGGCTGCAG
>CANTHI010000598.1 GCA_947653505.1 uncultured Eubacterium sp. | reverse complement strand
ATGGACAAAATACTGGTCAAGGGCTTTTGGTATGCGGCTTTCATCAAGGCTAAAGCTTACGGCAATATCTTCTGCTACCAGCCGCATCCGGTCTTTATCATTTAACATGGTTCCCATTTCCCTTGTATCTATTGTACTATTGCGGAATTTTTCCCCGTTAAAATCAAATTCCGGAACTGCCAGCAGGATATGTTCATTCTGTACCATCCATGCCGCACCCATCTCATTCAGGCATGCAATGCTATTGTAATAATTATCTGATAATAAATAAATCATATATGCCTGGTTATGGATTTGCTCTTTTAAATACTTATAAATACTTTGGCTTGGCGGAATCCCATATTTCGGAATGCTTGTAAAGACGATCTGTTTTTCAGCGATACCTATGTCTAAAAGCAGTTGTACAATCGTTTTTCCGAGTTCCATATCTTTTCTGGAATGGCTGATAAATATTTTTCTATTCCTTGTATTTTGCATTTGTAAATCATCCTTTATGAAAATTTTCAGAATTTCCTGCTGTAATATGTTAGATTTGTTTACAATTGTCTGCGCTATATTTTTATTATACATAATTGAATGAAAATAGTAAATGACTATAAGAGACAATATATTGGCATTTCATTTGTTATGTAATAGAACTGATAAATCCATAATTTAATCGTCAGCGCTGGGTTCAGTGTCTGAGTTACTGGACAAAATGCCAGAAACATAGTACAATAGCAGAAGAAATTTATTTCAGAATCACAGGAAAGACAAAAAGGAGGAACTGGTTGTGAAAATACAGGATTTTGCAGACATGCGGGAATTTGAACGGATCATTTCCAACTGGTCGGTGGCGACAGGACTGGCAGCAGTGGCGATTGATACAGATGGGAAATACATTTCGCAGCAATATAATTTTACAGATTTCTGCAAGTCAGTGCGTGCAGGCCAGAAAGGCAGGGCCCGTTGTGAAAAGTGTGATAAAGACGGGCAGGGTGTCTATCAGTGTCATACCGGCCTGACCGATTTTGCGGTTGAACTGGCCGTAAATGGAGAGAAGATGGGAAATGTTCTGGGCGGACAGGTGCTGGCGGAAGAGCCGGATGAAGAGACGTGCAGACAGACAGCGGCTGAGCTTGGAATGAGTGAAAAAGAGTATCTTGCCGCGATACATAAGGTCAATGTCCGTTCGCAGAAGGTGATTCAGGCGTCAGTAGATACGCTGCGTGATGTGATGAACCGCTTTATTCAGTCTGAATATGCCAAAAATCAGACAAAGCATGTTTTTACAAATCTTGTAGACGGTGTGAATGAAACAAATGAACTGATTGAAACGATAAAAAAAGAAACCGGAACGCTGCGGGCGATTCAGAGCCGTCAGAAAATCCTTGCGCTGAACGCGAGCATCGAGGCTGCCAGAGCAGGTGATGTGGGTGCCGGATTTGCAGTTGTGGCGAGTGAGGTAGGAAAGCTGTCAGAACGCAGTTCGGTAGTAAATAAAAATATCGAGGATGTCGTAAACAAAATTTCGGAAGTAGTATCTTCCATGCAACAGAAATAAGAATGACAGCAGACGGAAGAACTGCCTTAAATTTCCAGCATCTGACACGTAAAAAACAAACATCGCTTTCGTACTTTTTAAGGTAGACTTAATTATGCGTAATTATGATGAGGTTCTGGCAGACTTTATTATGCGTAATTATAATGAGGCTCTGGCAAAATTAACCTGCAGATCATAAAAAAGGAAGAAGGATAAAGGAGTACGAACGATGCAGAAAAAAAGAGTTTTAGCAGGTGCGCTTGGGTGTATGCTCGTATGTGGTCATCCGGCCGGGTATCTGGCAGCGGCTGAAATCCCGCAGATGCAGAAGACCGGGCAGCACAGTACTGTACAATCGAATATTACACAATCACAATCTGATTCTGTATTACAAAACAATACAGTGATGGATATCTTACAGACAGATATGGAACAGCCGGACACATCTTTAGCTGTGCAGGCGGAGCTTGCGGAAACTCCGGATGAGCTTGCGCCGGACTTTGAAGATCCGGATTATGTGAAAATGCTGTATCAGCAGGAGAATGCGGAGGAAGAGCAGGCCGCTCCGTTTTCGCTAAGGAGCATTGAGGCGAAAACGACAAAAAGCCCGTATACCGGACTTGTTTATACACATGCGGCGCAGCTGAGTGACTGTGAAATTATAGACGGCATAGACGTGTCTAAGTGGCAGGCGCAGATTAACTGGAAAAAAGTAAAGGCTGCCGGTGTAAAATTTGTATTTATCCGTTGCGGATATACTTCGCTGTCAGATAAATTTATGATGTATGAGGATGAATATTTCAGAAAAAATATTCAGGAGGCTTACGATGCTGGTATTGAAGTCGGTATTTACTTTTTCTCTAATTCGATTACGACCAGCGAGGCAAAGCAGGAAGCGCAGAAAACACTGGAGCTGATTCAGGATTATAAACATATGATCACGCTGCCGGTTGTTTATGATTTTGAAGCGTTTTCCAATGCTTATCGTGCTTATGGAAAACGCTTCAAAATCATAAACAACCGGCAGCGTGATCATATGTTTATAAT
>CANTHI010000597.1 GCA_947653505.1 uncultured Eubacterium sp. | reverse complement strand
GTGAATTAATATGAATCTTATTGACACGGTTATCTGTAAAGTCCCAGAAAGAAAAATATGTGATTATGTCAGATGCAAATATCGCTTTTAATTTTGATTTCAAGGCTTTGTTAAAAGCGCACATCGAAAGCGGCGCTGACGTAACGGCTGTTTATACAAAAGAAGAGCTGCCAGCAAGCATCCGCAAGTCTGACGACCTGCGCAAGGCTATGTACTATACGCTGGACTTTACAGATAACCGTGTCAATAAGATTCATATTAATTCACAGGAGACAGGCGTACAGAACTACTCCATGAATATTTATGTATTTGAACGTGAGCAGCTGATTAAAATGGTAAATGAAGCATTTATTGGCGGCGGTGTGTACTTAGAGCGCGATGTATTACTTCCAAGACTGGATACCCTGAATATTCAGGGCTATGAGTATACAGAATATATTGCACGTATTACAGACTTAAAGAGCTATTTCGACGAAAATATGCGTCTTCTGGATGATGAAAATCTGTCTGCGTTATTTGAAAAGAACTCTATTTATACGAAGATCCGTGACGATAACCCGACGCGTTATGTCAACGGCGCTTCCGCGAAAAACGTTATGGTCGCTGACGGCTGTGTGATTGAAGGCGAAATTGAAAACTGCATTCTGTTCAGAGGTGTTAAGATCGGTAAAGGCGCTAAGGTGCGCAATGCAATCCTGATGCAGGATACAGTGATTGAACCAGGCGTGGATGCAGAATACATTATTACAGATAAGAAAGTAACAGTGACCGAAGGCAAAGAGCTGAAAGGTACAGATACTTTCCCAATCTTTGTAGCTAAAAGACAGGTTGTATAAAAATAATAAGCGGCATTGGCACTTTTCCGGCTGATGCCGCTTATTTTATAGTTAGGAACTGTAAATAAATAACTTTTAATATTGCTTGTTTTTTTCTACGGGAGCACTATTTAAAAGTTATTTATTTACAGTTCCTTACGGGAAAGTATCAGATAAGGTCATTGTCAATTTTTTAACATTTCTTGTATATTTGTTCCATAAGGTTTATAATATTTCTACCTATGCATGAAATAAAGAATAATAAAGGAGAGAAAGCAATGAATGTATTAGTAATTAACTGTGGCAGTTCCTCCCTGAAATATCAGGTGATTGATTCCGGTACGGAAAATGTGCTTGCCAAAGGTCTTTGTGAGCGGATTGGAATTGACGGAAGGCTGGTGTATGAACCGGCAGGCGGGGAAAAAGAGATTACAGAGGCAGCGATGCCAACCCATAAGCAGGCAATTCAGATGGTGATTGATGCGCTGATGAATGAAAAAACAGGTGTCATAAAAAGTCTGGATGAGATTGGCGCTGTCGGCCACAGGATTGTACATGGCGGAGAAAAATTTGCTGCATCTGCAATTATTACGGATGAAATGATTGAGACGGTAGAGGCATGTTCGGATCTCGCACCTTTGCATAACCCTGCAAATCTGATCGGCGTGCGTGCATGTCAGGAGCTGATGCCGCATACGCCGATGGCCGGTGTGTTTGATACCGCGTTTCATCAGACGATGCCGAAAGAAGCATATCTGTACGGCGTTCCATACGAGTATTATGAAAAATATGCAGTGCGTAAATACGGCTTCCACGGTACGAGCCACAGCTATGTATCCAGACGTGCGGCTGCTATTTTGGACAAGCCGTATGAATCGCTAAAGACGATCGTATGTCATCTTGGAAATGGCGCTTCTGTCTGCGCGGTGAAAAATGGGCAGTCCGTAGATACATCAATGGGTCTCTCCCCACTGGAAGGTCTTGTAATGGGAACCCGGTCCGGTGATATTGACCCTTCAGCGGTAGAATTTATCGCAAAAAAAGAAAATCTGGATCTCGCAGGTGTTTTAAATGTATTAAATAAGAAGTCCGGCGTGATGGGACTGTCAGGCGTTTCCTCAGATTTCCGTGATCTGGAAGCTGCGGAACAGGCAGGAAATGAACGTGCAGCAACCGCCCAGCAGGTATTTAACTACCGTGTGTTAAAATATATAGGCGCTTATGCGGCAGCTATGAACGGTGTAGACTGTATCTGCTTTACCGCAGGGCTGGGCGAAAATAATGGTGTGATCCGCAAACAGATATGTGAAAATCTGGCGTATCTTGGGATTCAGATTGACGACGAGGCAAATAGCAAACGTGGTCAGGAGATTGTAATCTCGACACCGGATTCCAAAGTAAAAGTGCTGGTAATTCCGACGAATGAAGAACTTGCGATTGCACGGGAAACGGTTGCGTTAGTGGAGCGCTAATCTTATTGGCCTCCCGGACGCTGGATGCGGGAAGCGGCCCTGTTTTATTGTTCCGGTTTCCAGAATGTAAGAATCTCTAAGCATTCTGCATTTACTCTGTGGAACCGGACGGGCGCGATACCATAGGCGCGAACTTAAGCTAAAAAGCAACAATTTACATAATAATGTTACATATTGGCTGCGCGGACGCTGGGAGAGGAACTTTGCCCCGTCTGCTGTGACCGCTCCAGAATGCAAGAAGCCCTAAGTATTCTGCATCCAGTCTGTGGTACCGGACGGGCGCG
>CANTHI010000596.1 GCA_947653505.1 uncultured Eubacterium sp. | reverse complement strand
CATAGCGCACAAAACACGACAGCTGTATGTCATGTTTTGTGTGCTATGCTTGTTTCATCAAATAAGAAAAGAGGTATTCACAATGGAATATGAAATTGTTTTTTTGGAAGAAAAAAATGTAGCTGGTTTTTCGGACAGGACGAATAATGCTTCGCCGGATATGGGCGCTGTGATAGGCGGTCTCTGGCAAAAGCTCTATCTGCCAGAGAACTGTTCTGCAGTGAAAGACCGCGTAAATGAGAAAGCGCTTGGAATTTACATGGATTATTCATCGGAGGAATCCGGAGATTATACTGTGATGGCGGGTTTTGAGGTGAAAAATGATGTCAGGCAAAATGGTTTTGAGCATGGAAAAATTCCTGCAGGCAGATACGCAAAATTTGTTGTAAGAGGAAATATGGTGACTGCTGTACAGGAATTTTGGCAGAAGCTCTGGGGAATGAAGCTGGAACGTTCCTTTGTTTGTGATTTTGAAGAATATCAGAATGCGGACCCGGAAAATGCGGAGATACATATTTATATCGGTCTGGTTTAAAAGGCCGGTCTGAGAGATGTAAATAACTTTGGCAGATCATGTGCAGAGTCAGGAACTGGATGTAAATTATTTCAAGCAGTTGCGCAGGATGTTTCTTATGTTTTATGACGGGTGGTGCCATTCTATGGCAGGAAAATTTTCCAGGCAGTCAGGAATCGGAGTCATGGATTTGGACAAATCTTCCGATACATAGATATGGAACCGTAAAAGTATCACAAAAGATCATGAAAATTCATGGCCAGAAGGTAACGGCTCAGACAGGTCTTCCTGTCTGAACCGTTACACAGGAAAAAAGAACAGGAGGAAATATTTATGAGTGTGGCATTGACAAATTTTCAGAACAGCTTTCCGGCTGCTTACAGCGCAAATGGGAAAAACACCTCGCGCAGGATCGGGCAGGAAAAGACCGGAAGGTTTGAGATGCCTTTTTCAGGTGCAGAACCATCTCCGTCTTCTTTTGTTGGAAAAGTGTATACGAGAGAAGAATTACTGCAGTCCGTAGAAGAGAAAGTAAGACAGAATCAGGGCAAAAAGATGTTGCTGGCAGATCTGGTCCGGAGTGCGCATCCAGAAGGAAACAGGGCGAAGTTTCGGTTTGCAGGAGAAGCAAAGATCTATACGCTGGATGAGTATATACAGGAACTGGATAAAAGATCGAAACAACACTGAACCGGGAATATATACTTTTCAGCCGTTTGGACCTTTTGGGGAAGCGGGCAGCTCTGACTGACAGAGGAGCTGTAAAAAAGAATGGAAAGTTTTGCTATATAAAAACCCTGACAATGAATGTCAGGGTTTTTATATGATGTGCAGGATGATGTCAGATATGGATGAAAAAGGAAACATTCCGATATGATGGGATATGATGGGACAGAAGGAGCTGGCGAATGCATTTTGTAAAAGTAAAAGGGATATTATCATCACAGAATGGAATGAATCTATACCGTGGCTGCTCGCATGGATGCATCTACTGCGATTCCAGAAGTAAATGCTACCATATGGAGCATGCTTTTGAAGATATCAGGGTTAAAGAAAATGCCATAGAACTGCTGGAGTATGCACTTAAGCACAAACGGAAAAAATGCATGATTGGCACAGGCTCCATGACGGATCCTTATATTCCTTTGGAAATGAAGCTGGGACATGTCAGAAAAGCCCTGCAGCTGATTTATGATTATGGTTTTGGATTTACTGTAATTACAAAATCAGACCGTATTTTGCGTGATCTGGATTTGCTTAAAAAAATACATGAACGGACAAAATGCGTGGTACAGATGACGTTAACGACTTATGATGAAGCACTCTGCCAAAAGATCGAACCGGCGGTAAGTACGACGCGGGAGCGTTTTGAAGCACTAAAACAGCTGCGGGATGCGGGTATACCGACAGTTGTATGGCTGGCGCCGGTTCTGCCATTTCTCAACGATACGGAAGAGAATATTGCTGGTATTTTAGATCTTTGCGCGCAGGCGAAGGTCTATGGCGTGATCTGTTTCGGTATGGGACTGACGCTGCGTGAGGGAAACAGGGAATATTTTTATGAGCAGTCAGACCGTCTGTTCCCGCGGCTGACAGAGAAATATAAGAAAACATACGGAAACAGTTACATCATTGAAAGTCCGCACAGCAGGCGCCTGATGAAGTTATTTCACCAGAAATGTGAAGCGGGCGGGATGGTCCACGATAATGCACAGATTTTCCAGTATTTGAATGATTTTCCAGATAGGGATGCTGTCAGGCAGATAAGTATTTGGGATTTGATGGAACCATAAAAGGCTTAAGAGGAAAGCGCAGCGATTGTTGGCTATCCGGACGCTGGATGAGGGAACCGGCCCCATATGCGCGAACTTAAGCTAAAAAGCAACAATTTACATAATAATGTTACATATTGGCTATGCGGACGCCGGATGGGAGGCGGGGATCTGTCTGCCTGTTCCTTTTCCAGAATGCAAGAAGTTCTAAGTATTCTGCATCCAGTCTATGGTACCGGACGGGCGCGACACCTGGTTCGCTTCTGGCGTTCCGCCAGCAGCTAA
>CANTHI010000595.1 GCA_947653505.1 uncultured Eubacterium sp. | reverse complement strand
CGATTGTTGCACTCGTTTGAGAATGGGAATGTCAGCAACCAGACATTCCGGCAGAAAATAGGAGGATCATTGTGATAGAAATCAGTCATCTGACAAAAAGATACGGAGACCGTACTGCGGTGGATGATCTGTCGCTTCAGATCGGATCTGGAAAAATCTATGGATTTCTGGGTCCAAATGGCGCTGGAAAGTCCACTACGATGAATATGATTACAGGCTACATAGCAGCGACCAGAGGTACGGTTAAGATCAACGGATTTGATATTTTCAGGCAGCCGGAGCAGGCCAGAATGTGTGTCGGTTATCTGCCGGAGCAGCCGCCGCTGTATATGGATATGACGACAGTGGAATATTTAAGATTCGCAGCAGATCTGAAAAAAATACCGAAAAAGAAAAAACGTCAGTATATCGATGAAGCGATGGAGCTTACAAAGATTACGGATACGAAAAACCGTCTGATACGAAATCTGTCCAAAGGCTACCGCCAGAGAGTTGGATTTGCGCAGGCGGTTTTAGGTTATCCGCAGGTAATTATTCTGGATGAGCCGACCGTCGGTCTGGATCCGCAGCAGATGATGGAGATCCGCAGTCTGATCCGCAATCTGGGAAAGCGGCATACCGTTATTTTAAGCTCCCACATATTATCCGAAGTAAAAGAAATCTGTGAGCATATCTTTATTATTTCAAATGGCCGTCTGGCAGCCAGCGACACAACGCAAAATCTGATTGCGAAAATGTCAAAAGAGCAGGAGCTGCGTCTGCTTGTGAAAGGAGAAAAAGATGCAGTTATGCAGATTCTGCCCAAAATCAATGGCATTGCATCTGTGTCTGTTACAAAAGATGGGGAAAAAGGATGTATGCGGATTGCTTTGCAGGCTGAACAGGGGAAAGATATCAGGGAACAGCTGTTTTTTGCATTTGCACAGACCGGTATTCCGATCCTGGAAATGACGGCGGCTGGCAAGTCTCTGGAACAGGTATTTCTGGAGCTGACAGAGCAGGGCAGAAGCCCTGTGAAGGATATGCAGACAGGGCAGGAGGAGAGTGGGATTTCTGACGAAAATCAGAAAGATCTTTCTATGGCTGAAGAATCAGGGCAGACAGCGGACGCGACAGAGACAGGAGCGGAGCAGACAAAAACCGGCCAGATAAAATCTGACCAGATAAAGGCTGGGCAGACAGGAGCGGAACAGACAGAAACCGAAGAGACAGAACGAAAGCAAACAGAAGCCGGGCAGACAGAAACAGGACGGAAACAAATGAAGCAGAACAAACGGGCAGGAAATACGGAATCAGGGAGGCAGGCTAAATGAGAGCGATATGGAAAAGAGAATTTCGGGCGTGTTTCCAGTCAGTGACTGGATGGCTGTTTCTGGCTGTTACATTAGCATTTTATTTTTTGTATTTTTATGTGTATAATCTTTCTTATGGATATCCTTATATATCATATTCATTAAATGCAATCGCGTTTATATTTCTTGTTACAGTGCCTGTGCTGACGATGCGGATTCTGGCAGAAGAACGTCATGCCAGAACGGACCAGCTGATTTTTACAGCGCCAGTCAGTATCGGCAGGATCGTGCTTGGAAAGTACCTGGCTCTGGCAGCGGTTTTTTCCATTGCAATGGGAGTGATCTGTCTGTCACCGCTGTTTCTGGGCCGGTTTGGAAAGATGCCATATCTGGAAAGCTATGTGGCAATAGCCGGTTTCTGGCTGTATGGACTTACCTGCATTGCGATCGGCACATTTGTATCATCCCTGACAGAAAGCCAGGTAATATCGGCGGTATTGACCTTTGTATTTTTATTTTGCGGGTATATGATGGATGGCATCACGCAGACGATTTCATCAGGCGGCAATCTGCTGACACAGATTTTAGGCTGCTATAATCTGACCTCAGGCCTTGACCAGATGACAAACGGCCAGCTGGACCTGACCGCTGTTATTTATTATATCAGCATGATTTTTCTGTTCCTGTTTCTGACCACGCAGTCGATACAGAAACGGCGCTGGTCCGTCAGCATAAAAAGAATCGGAATGGGCATTTTCAATACCAGCTTCTGCATCGCTGCTGTGGCTGCGGTTGTCGTTTTCAATCTGACGGTACGGACGTTACCAGCGTCGTATACGAGCGTGGACTGTACATCGTCAAAGTTGTATTCCATTACAGATGATACAAAACAGATCCTGAAAGCGCTGGACCAGCAGGTAGAATTGTATGTAATTGCATCGGAGACTTCCAGGGATGAACAGCTGGCAGCCACGCTGCAAAGGTATGAAGAGCTGTCAGATTATATTCAGGTGACTTATGTGGATCCTGCGGTATCTCCAAATTTTTATCAAAAATATACACAGGATTTTATTTCTGGAAACAGCGTGATCGCAGTATGCGCGGAACGCTCCAGAGTCATTGACTACAGCAGTATTTACGAGACGGAAACCGATTACCAGACATATTCCTCCAAAACGACCGGTTATGACGCGGAAGGACAGCTCACAAGTGCGATCCAGTATGTAACCAGAGTCTGTCAGAATCAGAGCATAAAAAATATAAAAGACGGCTTGCGGCA
>CANTHI010000594.1 GCA_947653505.1 uncultured Eubacterium sp. | reverse complement strand
CCTGGGACTCGGAAATGGCAAGTTCAGTGCCGTCAAGGCCAGCATATTTTTTTGACAAGCTCCAGGTTTTCAGACACGGTTTTTTTCGGGTCCCTGCCAGCAAAAGTGGTAATCATATTGACATCCAGCATGGCAGATGCATCAATTAATTTATAGATGTGACTGATATAGCCTTTTCGCTTTTCCGGATCCGGGTCCATTGTATTTGGATAATAAGCCAGCGAAGAAATCTCTATGCTTTTGTCTGCGCAGTATTTTTTTATCTCTGCAGATCTTTCTTCTGTCAGATTTGCCACATCAATATGGCTGACTCCCGCATATCTGCGTTGTGCACCGCCTTGTGGCCAGCATGCCACCTCCAGACATTCCAGACCATTTTCGGATGCAAAATCCACAACCTCTTCAAAGGTCATGCCATCACAGATTGCTGTTAATAATCCTAATTTCATTCTGATACTCCTTTCATATAAAGTTTTGCTGTATGAACTGTACTTATTTTACTAACAGATTCGAAAAAATACGCCTTTGTTTTTGACAAAAAATATATTCCAAAATGACTTTTTGCAGGGCTATTTTGCTTTTTGTACAAAAAAAGGTCAGATATGTTATCATATATCTGACCTTTTGCTGAATCTGCTTAAAGCTGTCTGCTGATTCTGATATAAACAATTTCATTGGCTTCCATGTTTAAGTGAAAATCAATCTTTCCCCCGTTTACTTTTATATTTTTTATGGATAGCTTCGGTTCGCATACCCGTCTGAAATACTTAATGTCATTATGAGACAGTTCCCTTTCAAAATCCAGTTCCTTCCATATATTCATAACACTTCCGGAATGATCATTAATCCGGTAATACTTTGCTTTGTAATCTCCGTCATCCAGATCTGTCAGATGAAGTGTCAGTTCCAGCGGATCCCTGTCTTCAAAGTATTTCCAGATACTGTCTTTTAATACTTCATTTTCTTTTATAAAGTAATAATTGTAATTTAGTTTTTTCTGGTTATGACAGATAATTCCGTAGTTATCATTGCGGTCTGTGGTAATCAGATAATGCGTGCCTTTTGCAATCATATATGGATACAGACGGTTTAAAAATTCGATCGCAAATCCTGCAGGCTTTAAGATGCCATCTTTTGTAACCAGTCCGGTTCCGCCAAACAAAAGATTTCCCGTATCGCAGTACTCAGATACCCTGTCACTTCCGACAAAATATCCGATCATATCTACTTTGTCATGGATATCTAAAATATTTTTGATCATGTAAGCACCTTTAAAGCAGGCATCATTTAAAAAGTTCCGGTCAGAAACTGTCAGGTTCCATTCTGTAACAAAGAGTTTAACATGGTCAAAGCCTGCCTCCTCCATATGCTCTCTCGTTTTCTGAACCATATGCATAAATCCATCATTATCGGTACTTCTTTTGGAATAAGTATCCTGATGAATTTCGCCCCGCTCATATGCAAAATACATACAGGAAAGAAAGTCTGGGAGACATTCCTGCTGCTTCCATTTTTTCAAAAATGCAGTATCCAGTACCTTATTATATTCTCCCTGAAATCCGCAGCCACCTACCAGAATGTCATTACTATACCTGCGGATTGTTTTGTAAGTATGATTAAACAACTCAAAATAATCATAGTGCTGCTGTGTATTCCAGGTATAGATCTCATCATACCATAATTCTACGATCCATCCGGCTGTTTCAGCGTGTCCGTATTTGTGAACGATATGCCGGAAAATAGCACGGATGATTTCATCCCAGTGCTCTATGCTTGCGAATTTTACCCGCCGGTTCTCAAAAACCAGCTTGTCCTGAACGTTCTGCTGGATTCTTTTCGGTTTCTGTCCTAACTCAATCACCGGTTTTAAACCCTGCTGAATTAAAAAATCAAGAATAGAATCCATCTGGGAAAAATTATATTCTCCATTTTTTATCGTGATGTCAATGAGCATAGGAACTGAGAAAATATTCCAGAACCGTACATATTTAAAATGAAGGGTCTGTTTCAATAATATAATATGCTCCTGTACTTCGGAACGCAGCATATCCGCAGCCGATCCGCCATTAATCATCTCGTTCCATACAAAATGGAAAGGTCTGCTCTGGGACAGAGAGTGTTTTGATTCGATGACGCCTGTATTTTCCGGGCGTTCCAGCTTTTGTCCATTTCGCTGCAGATATTGCTCCAGGCGTTCGGCAGCTTCGATGTTCGTTTCTATTTCCTGTACGTTTTTCTGTCCGGCTGCTTTTTTACGCATTTCGGACGGTGTTTCACCATAAGCTTTTTTAAAGTTTTTATTAAACATTGCAGTATTTGTAAATCCATTGTCATATGCGATTCTGGTAATTGGCTGGTCGGAATACAGTATTTCATCCACGGCATGATACAGACGGATATTCGTTAAATATTCAACAAAACTCATGCCATAATTCTTTTTAAAAAATCTGGACAAATATCCATTTGATAAATATAGTTTTTCTGAAAGATCTTTAATGCTGATTGGCTGCTGGTAATTGGCGCAGGAATGGTCGACGCGTTATATGCTGGTGGATGGTCATGGAAATTTTGG
>CANTHI010000593.1 GCA_947653505.1 uncultured Eubacterium sp. | reverse complement strand
TATGTATTTTAATAGCTATACCTGTTTGGAACATTCATCTGTTTTTTAGAAAACATCTATTTTATAGATAATCATTTATTTTATAGATAATCATTTATTTTATAGATAATCATCTATCTTATCGATAATCTGATAGATAATCATCTGTTTTTAGAAAATCATCCGTATTCCAGAAAACCATCTGTTTTATAAAAAGTCATCTATTTTTGAAAATGTCCGTTTTCCTGTTATCCTGATTTTCTTAGCATTTTTTAGCTGCACTTTTCTTACTCTGGCATCGTCTTTCTTTTTCTTCTGATTTCATATTTCTTGTAATCATACATTTCTTCTGATCATATTTCTTTCATACTTTCGCATGATATCCTTCTGAGACAGCGCTTTTTCACATCGTATACGATGCCGTTTGCAGCTAAACATACTTTCTATTCGTGTCTTTCATATACGCATCTTTTCTATTCGTATTTCTTCTATATCGTATTTTTTCGAACTATATCTTTTTATACGTATCTTTTTATATACCTTTTTATACGTATCTTTTCTATTCCTGTCTTTTCTGTTACTGTCTTTTCTATATCCTGTCTTTTCTGTTACTGTCTTTTTTATATCCTGTCTTTCTGTTACTGTCTTTTCTATATCCTGTCTTTTCTGTTACTGTCTTTTTTAATCCAGCTGTACTGTTTTCCGCTGGTTCTGTTTTCATGAAAGTATTTTTCCCATCTGTCCTTTTTCTACAGTTTATTTTTCAGACGATATACCGCGGCCAGAATCTCTGCCACTGTCTGATACAGCTCCGGCGGTATCTCTTCGCCGACTTCCACATTCGCGTACAGCATACGCGCCAGCGGTTTATTCTCTACGATCTCCACGTCTGCTTCTTTTGCTTTTTCCTTAATCTGAAGCGCCAGATAATCTGTTCCCTTTGCCAGTACGACAGGCGCCTGCGCCTGCTCCGCGTCATATTTGAGCGCCACCGCGTAGTGGGTCGGGTTTGTAATGACAACGTCTGCTTTCGGCACATCCTGCATCATACGCCTCTGGGAGGCCTCTCTCATCTTGGCACGCTGCTTGCCTTTGATCTGCGGATCACCTTCCGCGTTTTTATATTCATCCTTGACCTCCTGTTTGGTCATCTTCAGGTCATCTTTAAACTTCCACTTCTGATAAATATAGTCCAGAACGCCTATGACAAAATAAGCTGCCGAGATTTTTATGCCCGCGTTGATAATGACAGAACCGACAAACATGACTGCCTGCATCAGAGGCATGTCATACAAAAGCAGAAGCTTTCTCGAATCGTCCGTAACCGCAGAATAAACTACCCAGACGATCAGAATGATCTTTAAAAAAGATTTTACCAGCTCCAGCAGTGATTCCTTTGAAAAAAAACGCTTAAATCCATTAATCGGATTAAATTTTTTAAAGTCCGGCTTGAGCGGTTTTGTCGTCACCTTCCACTTTACCTGTAAAAGGTTCAGTACAAACATCGCGATAAAACCTACCGCAAAAAATGGCAGCACCATTGAAAACGCATCCATCAGCGCCATATGAACCAGCTGCGACACCGATCTGGCTGTCATTCCCCTGCTGTTTTCATCCAGAAACTCCGGAATCCGGTTGTAAAAGGTATCAAACAGCTCCAGCATCCCCCCGCCAAGATTTGACATCGTCACCTTCAGCAGCACAAACAGCAGCAAAAGACCTACCGCGTTATCTAACTCCCTGCTCTTTGCGACCTTGCCGTCATTTCTGGCATCTGAGAGCTTCTTGCCTGTTGGCTCTTCTGTTTTTTCCCCGCCTTCCCCGTCTTTTGCAAACCACTGCAGATCCAGCGGCATCTGCCATTCTCTTTTATTCACTCACATACATCCCTTTTATCATATATACGACCAGCCGCTTCATTTCCTGCGCGACATTGCTCGCCACCGCGTCTAACAGCGTAAACGCCAGAAGCAGAATCGCAAGTCCGACCAGAATCTTTAGCTGCATACCAACCGCAAACATATTCATCTGCGGGGATACCCTCGCAAGAATACCAAGCACACAGTTTACAAGCATCATACACGCAAATACCGGCAGTGTAATCCGAAAGCCAAGCACGAGCAGACCGGACATATAGCTGCCAATTCCTTTCAGCAGATGATCCCACTGAAACACCTGCTGGTTGATCGGAATCAGTTCATAAGATTCACAGACCGCGCGAATCACATAATGATACATATTGGACGCCAGCAGCATCAGCATCACCATATAGTTATACAGATTTCCCGTAATACTCTCGTTCATCTGCGTCATCGGATTAAATTCCTGCGCCATAGAAAGCCCCATCTGCATGTCGATCAGCGCACCTGCGAACAAAACAATAGAATTACAGATACTGGCTGAATAACCAATCAGCAAGCCCGTAATTCCTTCCTTGATCACAATAACCCCATATTCCATTAAACCTGTGTAAGCAAGGTTCTGCTCCGGTAAAACACCCGTCAGCATAATCGCAATACAGCCTGCTACTCCTGCCTTAGTCCTGAGCGGAATCCCCCTGAGATTAAAAAAAGGCGCAGCAAAAATACACGCGGCAAT
>CANTHI010000592.1 GCA_947653505.1 uncultured Eubacterium sp. | reverse complement strand
ATATCCAGCAGCAGAATATCATAATCCTTATGCGCAGCATAATGAAACAAAAAGTTCTCTGCGGAATCAAACAGGACTGTCTGTATCGTATGCTCCATATCCGCTGCCCAGTGCTGCACCAGCCTTTGGATATAGCTCTGGTCAGCGGCAGAATCC
The DNA here is from genome assembly GCA_947653505.1 of uncultured Eubacterium sp. The sequence goes on along the minus strand of CANTHI010000592.1, from coordinate 2,428 downwards.
TCACAGACTGCTATTTTATAATGCATGGCTGTACCTCATGTTTCTGAACCCGTTTTCATAAAACGATGTTACCGGATATTCAGCAGGCCCCGGCCAGCTGTTCCTTCGTCAGCACTATTTTTTTCCATTTCTCCTGCGGCGTATAATTTCTGGATATCCCGTCATCCTCATACAGGACATACTCCGCTACCGGCTCCGCAAAGCCAGTCCATGTATACTGCCCGTCCTTTAAGTCAGAAACGCTCCTTACCTGTTCATCCAGGACCGCAAGCGGCAGCATATGCCCTTTTTTTATGAAAATGACAACTTCATTTAATGCAATATCTACATAATGATGCCCTTGCTCCATGACCTGACAGCTTCTGTCTTCCGGTGAACGCATCCGTACCATCATCATCTCTTCCGGCAGGTAGACATATCTGCCTGTGGCATTTTGCCGGTATACCGGAGCAATCATAATGCTGTCACCGGCCATCAGCTGGTCCTCTACCTGCGGAGCATGTGCATCATCCGGATAATCAAACGCCAGCGGACGAAAATACATCTCATTGTTTAATGCGCATTTCATAAATTCACTATAAATATATGGCAGCAGACTATACCGCATACGGATAATATTGCGAAAATCGTCCAGATGCTCAAACTGATAGGCTTCCTGCTCTCTTGTTCCAGCCGCTGCATGATTGCGCATCAGCGGTGTAAAAATCCCAAACTCCAGCCAGCGCAGTAAAAGATCCTCCGTCGTATCCGAACCAAATCCTCCGATATCAGAACCGGTATATAAAATCCCGCACATATTCAAAGAAGGCATCTGCTGGATACTCAGCAGCAAATGGCTCCACCACGATGCATTATCCCCCGTCCAGATACCCCCGTACCGGTGCATCCCAATATAGGAGGAGCGGGAAAACAGCAGAATACGCCGGTCCGGCGCGATCTTATCAAATGCCTCAGCCGCTGCTTTTGTCATATTGTATCCATACAGGTTATGCACCTGATCGTGACGGACTTTTACACCATCCATGTCATGATAGATTCTCCGGTAGTCTTCCTCGTTATTGGAAAGTCCGTCTACCAGTCCTTTCATATGATAAAATGAGTGCAGTCCTATATTTTCATCTTTCATGGACACTACTTCATCCATAACATGCTTCAGATTTTTTTCCGAATAAAAGATCGCAGGTTCATTCATATCATTCCAGAATCCATCAATTCCCTGATCGGTCAGCAGCTTATATTTGCTGCCAAACCATGCCCTCGCTTTCGTGTTCAGCACATCCGGAAAATGGGATATGCCCGGCCAGACGGCACCGGTAAAATCTTCCCCGTTCTCATCTTTGCAAAAATAATTTTCCCTGACACCTTCCTCATACACCGGATACCCTTCCTCGATCTTAACGCCGGCATCTATAATCGGCACCAGATGAATGCCCTGTGCCTTCATTTCTTTTACAAATTCCACAAAGTCCGGAAATTTCTCCGCATCCACAGTAAAATCTTTAAACCGTTCCATATAATCAATATCCATATAGATAGCATCCAGCGGAATACCATTTCCATGATATCCCTCCGCGACCTTTCGGATATCCTGCGCACAGGCATATCCCCAGCGGGACTGCTGATAGCCAAACGCCCACTTTGGCGCGATATAACTGCGTCCGGTCAGCTCCCGGAACTGCTTTACTATCTCTTTTAAGCTGCCTCCCTCTATCGTATAAATCACGCAGTCCTTTCCCGCTGTAATACAGAGTCTGTCCATCTTTGTCTCCCCGGCATCAAATACTACTCTGCCCGGATCATCCACAAAAATCCCAAAAGAGCTTTTGTCTTTTCTGCCCAGAATCAAAAAATTGTGTGCTCCATACAGAGAATGCTTGTTTTCCAAATGAAACGGATCATCCGTCGCATTGCTGATATAAGAAAAGCCACGCTTATTGATCCCGCGAACCTGTTCACCCAGCCCGTAAACTACGTCCTGCGCATCCATCCTGCAGGATAATTCAATCCCTGTATCCGATTCTGCCAGCTGCATCAGCTGAAACTGCTTTCCGCTCTGCGGAATCGCGCGGACAACAGCACCCGTTTCCAGCGGCTGTCCAAAAATGTACTTTTCAATCATATCATAAATCCCTCCTGTTTCTTCTCCGGTTCCGGCAGATATGCCGTAAAGCGGATATCGTAATTAATGTCTGCGGCCAGAACCCCCTGAATGACTACATATTTTTTGACAGACTCCTGTATAAGATTGTACGCTGGGCTGATGGAATCTTAAGTGTATCCATTGCTTTTTCGGCGGACCACCCTGTACAGTCCATCAGATTTTTAATATCAAGCAGTCTTGCTTTTTGTAATCCTTCCTGTAATCCTTCCTGCAATCCTTCCTGCAGTCCTTCCTGCCGGATCATTTCCATTGTTTCCGCCTCATTAT
>CANTHI010000591.1 GCA_947653505.1 uncultured Eubacterium sp. | reverse complement strand
GTAATATCCGTAATGAGGTATGCAAAATCATCTTTGAAAAAATCCTTGAGGATGAAGGGGATGTTGCGCAGCTAAAAGAATATCGGAAGTTTTTAGGATGCGAAGCAAGAAACGGCATGGTTTTTATTATATATCCAAATAAAAATATGAAACGCAAGGTCATCAATCTGTTTGGAAGCAGCAACGACAATCCGGAATACATTACGCACCGGATCATCCAGTCCGTTTATGAGTATTCCAATCAGGCCATACGTCTGGATCTGGATACATGGGAAGGAATCCAGAATGAGAAGCTTCATTTAAAAAACAGTTCTTTATTGTCAGAACAAAAGACGCTGGAAGAAGAGACGGAAGAACTATTTGCTGTATTTGAAGAGCAGCTGAGAGAGACGGAGGAGAACAATAAAAATCTGAATCGTGAAATCCAGCGGCTTACAATGGAAAATCAGGCGCTCAGTCTCAGACTTGCCAGCGAAGAAAAACAGCCGCTTTTGTATATGGGAGATGAAACAGACTTTTACGAAGGAGAGATTCGGGAGATCATTCTGGAAATACTGGAGGATTACAGCAGAAATGTGCAGAAAGATACCCGCAGGGCGCATATTATTGCCGATATACTGGAAAACAATGTATACAAACGCATTCCGGCAGGAAAAAGAGAACAGATCAAAATCGCATTAAAGGGATACAAGTCTATGAACAATTCGCTGAAAAACCAGCTGGAGAGTTTTGGAATTGTGATCTCAGATGACAGAAAGCATTATAAATGGACTTATTTTGACGATCCCAGATATTTTGTTACAGCTGCGAAAACCTGCAGTGATAACAGGGCGGGGAAAAATCTGGCATCCCTGATCGATAAGATCATGCTTTAAGAGCAGATCTGTCTGTGGCTGGGCGGACGAAGCTGTGGCTGTGAGTACACAGTGTCGTCCGCGCGCAGTCCTGTTCAGGAATTTTATTGCTTTTCCAGTCCGTTTTTTGTCAGATGATAGACCGTATCACAGACCTGTGCAATATATTTTCTGTCATGAGAGATGCTGATAATGGCTCCTGGAAACTGTTTCAGTGTCTGGCGGATGACAGGGCCTGACAGGGGAGAAAAGTTGCGGGTCGGCTCATCCAGGATCAGGACATCGGCATGGGAAAGACTCATTTTCAGCAGCAGTATTTTAGCTTTCTGGCCGCCGGACAGTTCGCTGATCGGGTGATCCATTTCATCGGCGGTATATTTTAACGCGCCGAGATAAGTCCGGATTTTTGTACGCTCCTGTTTATCGCCGGACTGGTCCAGAAAATCTACCGGAGTCTTGTCAGAGGGCAGCAGAGCTTCGTAATTTTGCGGCATATATTCTGCGCGAATATCTGTCCGGCAGAGCAGATGATCTGCAATCTGATTCAGAAGCGTTGTTTTTCCGGCTCCGTTTGCGCCAGTGATACAGATTTTTTCCGGACCCCGTATGATTAAGCGGACATTTTCTGCCAGTATCCGGCTCTGGTCAGGGGTACAGAGCTGCTCTGACGAATACGCGAGTACTGTTTTTCCGGCTGGTATGCCGGTATCTTCATTTCCAGCCTTAAAAAATATGGCGCTTTCTTCTTCAGGCATTTTTGTCATGGCTTCATCCTGACGGGCAAAGCGGCGTTCCATTGATTTTACGGCATGCATTTTCTTTTTTAACAGACGCGCTTTCGCAGGATTTTGTCTGGAAATACTGTCCTGTGCATGGGCCACGCTCTGGTAAATCCGCTGGTATTTTTCTTCCCGAAGCTTTTTTTCACGCTGATCACTGGCCGCCACACGTGCCTGATGCTCAAACTGGTGCAGCCTGTTTTCCCGGTATTGCGGATAAGACATGTGGGCGACGGTATGCCGGCACTGTGTTTTGCGCCGGATTTGCTCCATATGGATGATGACATCCGCCGTGTGTTCGATCAGAGTCTCATCGTGGGAAATAAACAGTATGATTTTTTTCCAGTTCAGAATAAATGTCTCCAGCCATTCCAGCGTATTCAGATCCAGATCATTCGAAGGCTCATCCAGCAGCAGAATCTCTGGTTCTGACAGCAGCAGACGCAGCAGCTGTGCTTTTACCTTTTCACCGCCGGACAGGGTTCCCATGCACTGGCCGCTGTAAAAAAATTCAATCGAAAGGCCGAACATGCCTGCCATCCGGCTAAGCTCCTTTGGAGTCGTATCGAAAAACAGAGGTTCTTCCTGAAAAAAGTCATAAATGCTCCTGCTTTGGTCAGACACCGGCAGTTCCTGCGGCAGATATCCGGTCTTTTGGCCATGCAGGATCCGTTCACCGGCAGCCTCGCAGTAATCCGCGATCTGCTCCGGCTCATAAATCCACTGTAAAAGAGTGGACTTACCATTGCCTTCTTCACCGATGATGACGGCTTTTTCCCCGTCATTTAATACCAGGCTAAAGTGTTCCACAATCGTTCTGAGATCTTTTTTGTGTACAATCGTTGCATCTTTTATCTGAAGCATTAGGGCCTCCTTTCATGTATGGACTTTTTCATATTCAAAAATTTTTAATGCATCTTGAGAGGACGTTAATTCTGCATCTAACTTTCTCAAAGTTG
>CANTHI010000590.1 GCA_947653505.1 uncultured Eubacterium sp. | reverse complement strand
GTTCCTTTTCCTTAATTCCTGTGATATCACGAATCACATATTGCGGCGTATGATTGATACACATATAAATTCTTCCGACGTATTCTCCCATAATCCCTATCACAAACAAATTCAGCCCGCCCAGAATAAGTGAAATTACAACTAAAGAACTCCACCCCACCTGTATATTGTGATAAAATATCTTTCGAATCACTATCATGACTGCAAATAAAATACCAGCTCCTGACGCAAAAAGTCCACACATTGTTGCAATACGCAAAGGTTTTATTGAAAACGCAGTAAATCCATTTAGCCACAAGGCAATCAGCTTTTTCGCTGAATATCCGGATTGTCCATCGGTCCGTTTTTCCTGTTCCATTTCCACATCGCATATATTATAAGTAACGCGCAGAACCAGACCTGAAAGATATGGATAAGGCTGCTTGTATCTGACAATTTCATCGACCACAAATTTTCTTAATACAAGAAAAACTGAAACAGTAATTCCATCCGGTCCTTCAATCAGCCATTTCATCATCTTTCTGTTTAAAAATGTACCCATCCTTCGAAATCCGGATTTCTGATGACGTATCACGTATTTTGCGCTCACCACATCATACCCCTGCTCCAGTTTCGCAAACATTTTTTTTAAATTTTCTACAGGTGTCTGCCCGTCGTCGTCAAGCGTAACTACAGCATCTCCATCAGCATAACGAAATCCTGCCATAACAGCTCCATGCTGTCCTGCATTTTTTGCCAGACTGACTGCTATCATATTTTTATTTCTTCCTGCCATATCCAGAATCAGTCTTTTGGTATCATCTTCTGAACAATCATCTACCAGTATGATGTTATAAGTACAGTTACTAAAATCTTCTGTCATAACCTTTTCTACTCTGGCTGTTACTTTTTCTATCGATTTTACTGAATTATAGCAGGGAATTACAAATGATATCTTCATTTTCCCATATTTCCGATCTTTTTCATATTTCTATTTTCTGTTTTCCTTTTCTTTGCATGGCTTAAGCGCATCTTTTTGCGCGATTACTGTGCGCGCCTTTTTCACCATCGGCGGTCCAATCAGATTTCCTCCCTGTACAATGATATTCCGCTCCATTCCATCCAGCGCCTGCAGGGTTTTCTGTGCATTTGCAGTCGTTTCTTCATCTGGAAAGAATGCTTTATTTGCGATCGCAATCTGTTTTGGATGCAGCAGCAGATTACCTGCAAATCCATTCTGATACGCTTTCAGCGCACTTGTATAAAAGCCTTCTGTGTCTGATATATTGATATATGGCGTATCGATAGGCAAAAGTCCGTTTGCACGGGCAGCATTCACTAACAAAGCCCGCGGAACAGCCAGCGCAGTCTCCTGATACGTGTAAATGCTGTTCAGATCGTTCAGATAATCCTCTCCTCCCAGACACAAGGCTGCCAGCCGTCTGCTCGCTTTTGCAATTGCATGAACCTGAATCACGGCATTCGCAGTCTCGATTAATGGAGCCATAAGAAAGTGTCCGTTATCTATTCCGTTTTTCATTTCAAAAAAAGATAATAATTGATCCAGATATACAATATCCTGCGCACTTTTGATTTTTGCCGGCATAATCCCACAGATACCAGGCAGGAGAATCTGGCACATGTCCTGAACAAAATCTTTGGAATTGACCGGATTAATCCTTACAAATACTGTTTTGTCTAAAAACATCCCTTTTTCACTGCATAGGCAGATAACCTCCCGCGCACTCTTTTTCATCTGCTCTGGAACAGAATCTTCCAAATCCAGAATCATAGCATCTGCTTCACTGTTTACCGCTTTTTCTATATAGTTTAACTTGTAAGCAGGTATAAACAGAAAACTTCTCAAAATCATTTTCTTTTCCTTTCTGCCACTTCCGGATTATAAAGCGATATTTCCATGTCTTTTTTCGATTACGCTCATACATTTTCTTTCGATGCCTTCGTATGCAAGGATCAGTTTTTCCCTCGTTTCCTGCGGACAGATCACTTCGTCAATCATTCCACAGGATGCCGCAAAATAAGGGTTTAAGTACTTTTCTTCATATTTTTTTATCTTATCTTTTCGAAATGCCTGCGGATCTTCCACCTGACGCATCTGTTTTTTAAATAATACATCCACGGCCCCGTCCGCTCCCATTACTGCAATCTCACACAATGGCCATGCAAAAACATAATCTGCGCCCAGTTCTTTGCTATTCATCGCACAGTATGCACCACCATATGCTTTTCTCATAATCAAAGTAATTTTAGGAACGACAGCTTCTGAAAATGCATATAGCATCTTACATCCATGCCTTAAAATCCCTTTTTTCTCCTGCAGAACTCCGGGATAAAAGCCAGGAACATCAGCCAGGACAAGTAAAGGTATCTGGAAACAGTCACAAAATCTTACAAATCTTGCGCATTTATCAGCTGCATCGCAGTCCAGAGAGCCGCCCATCCGGTCAGGCTGGTTCGCCACAATCCCAATCGTATTTCCATCCAGTCTCGAAAAGCCACAGACAATATTGGGAGCAAATAATGTCTGGATCTCCATAAAGGCCTGCTCATCCACTATTTTTTTCTTGATACCATTTTGCAAATTCAACAATAAATTC
>CANTHI010000589.1 GCA_947653505.1 uncultured Eubacterium sp. | reverse complement strand
TTTATGTAAATTGTTGCATTTCCACTTAAGTTCGCGCCTATGGGGTCTGCCCCACTGGGCATAAACTGCGCGTTCCGTGAGAATGTGATAAAAGAGTGAGGGGCGATTTTGCGAAGCAAATTTTCAATATCGCCCCGAATCGTTACTATGAACGGCCCCAGGCCGTGAATAGTAACATTTTTACTGTATAAATCCCGGAATCCTGTGCATCCTATCCATATGAAAAATTTACAAAACTTTATGATCTGCGGCCTGACCGGCTGGTGTATGGAAATTTTATTTACTTCGACAGAAAGCATCTGGAAACGCGATAAGCGGCTGATGGGACAGACTTCGTTATGGATGTTCCCGATTTACGGTATGGCATCCGTGATCGCGCCTGTATCAAGACATCTGACAAGCTGTCCCACACTCCTGCGGGGAGCGATCTACAGCATTGGCATCTTCACCGGAGAATATGTCAGCGGAAGCTTTTTGAAAAAACATAAGATGTGTCCCTGGGACTACAGCAAAGCCAGGGCGAATATACATGGCATCATCCGGCTGGATTACGCGCCATTATGGATGTTCGCGGGACTTGCATTTGAAAAAATACTGACGATTGCGGATCCGCAAATGTAAGCAGCAAAAAGACGCATGGATAACTATCCTGTATTCCATGCGTCTTTCTGCTGTTTTATGGATTCGCATCCTGCTAATTCCACGCGAACATCCTCTCCCCTAAATATTTGTCATGTGGTACCACCAGGCACTTTTCAATGGATTTCCAATAGCTGTCATAAAGATTTTTCTGCGCTGCTCCATAATTTTCTTTTGTATCAAACTCCCAGTAAAGCATATATTTCACGCTCTTTACAATCCGGGTGATTTTCGGCGGCGGCAGTCCTTCTTTGATCTGTTCCATGTCTATATGATATTCTCTTTTTGCAAAACGCAGCAAAAGCAGTCCCTTCTGATTCTCCAGAAAAGACTGTACTTCCGTCATAAGTGTCTCAAATTCTTCCACTTTTTTAGGTTTTACCTGATAAATACATATTTCAGTAAATGGCATACAAAACCTCCCCAACCAGTACTTCTAAAGATTCAGACCCATACATTCACAAAGTTATTTTTCTACCGTTTCTTATTTTTCCAGCAGCCTGCGCCCCATCAGCACTCCCATCGCGGACGCCATCATCAGTCCTCTCGTCCAGCCGCTGGAATCTCCAAGACAATACAGACCTTTTACATTTGTATCCAGATTTTCATCCATCCGGACCTTATTGCTGTAAAATTTTAACTCCGGAGAATACAGCAGTGTCTCTGTACTTGCAAATCCGGGCACAACCTGATCCATAGCCTGTATAAAATTGATGATATTTACCATAGCCCGGTATGGCATCGCAGCGGTAATATCTCCGGCTACGGCATCCGGAAGTGTCGGGCGCACATTGGACTGGGCCAGTTCCTTTGGCCAGGTACGTTTGCCGTCTAAAATATCCCCGTAACGCTGTACCATAATCTGTCCGGCTCCCAGCATATTCGTCAGCTCTCCGACCTTCTGCGCATATGCGATCGGCTGGTTAAAAGGCTCTGTAAAATTATGGGAGCACAAAATCGCCAGATTCGTATTGTCTGATTTCAGATCTTTATATGAGTGGCCATTGACGACGGCCAGATCGTTGTCATAATTTTCCTGACTGACAAAACCGCCCGGATTCTGGCAAAAAGTACGTACTTTATTTTTAAACGGCCTTGGATACCCGATCAGCTTGGATTCATACAGTACCTTGTTGACTTCCTCCATAATCTCATTGCGCACTTCCACGCGGACACCGATATCTACCGTCCCAGGCTTATGCGCGATCTCATATTTGGCACAAAGCGCCTGCAGCCAGTCCGCACCGCGTCTTCCGGCAGCCACTACGACATGCGGCGCTTCATACCGCAGCTGCCTGGTATCCCCTTCTTTTGTCAGCACAACGCCTTTACATACATCCTCTTCCATAATCAGATCGCTGCAGTGATGGCCAAACAGCATCTCCACACCATGATCCTGCAGATATTTCTCAATCGCGCCATAAATCTGTTGCGCTTTTTCCGTTCCCAGATGACGGATCGGGCAGTCTACGAGCTTTAACCCGGCATGAATGGCACGTTTTCTTATCTCACGCACTTTTAAAGGCTCACTGACCCCTTCAATCCGGGTGTCCGCGCCAAATTCCAGATAAATCTGATCCGTATACTGTATCAGCTCCTGCGCCATCTCCGCCCCGACGAGCTGCGGAAAATCCCCGCCCACTTCATAGCTGAGAGACAGCTTTCCATCAGAAAATGCCCCTGCCCCGGAAAATCCGGTTGTAATATTACAAGGCCTGCAGCCGACACATTTACGTGTCTGGCTTTTTGGACATTTCCGGTCTTCGATTGCTTTGCCTTTTTCTACCAGCAGAATTTTTTTCGTACTGTTATGTTTTACGAGCTCCATCGCCGTAAAGATTCCAGCCGGACCTGCTCCGACTATAATAACGTCATATTTCATTATTTGTATATCCTTTCCGTACCTATAGGCAAAAGCCCTGCTTTGATTCTATTTTAGCTTACTGACATCCCCGCTCTCCATAAACTGCACACTG
>CANTHI010000588.1 GCA_947653505.1 uncultured Eubacterium sp. | reverse complement strand
AAAAACTTCAAAGCTTACATCAAACCTTTTCGATGAGGTTTTGCAGGTGATATAAGAACACACTGCTATGAGCAGTACAATGACAAGGATAAAAACGGCTGTATTCATGATGCCGGAATTTTGCCTGATATCCCAGCGGGCTAACATATATAAATAACGAAAAAACAGAATAACAGCAATGGCAACGGTAGCCGAATGATGGAACAATATATCCATATCCCAGTACAGACTTGCCATGCCAGCCCCGGAAATACGGATGCTTCCTGTCACTTCATCTCTCAGGCTTCTTGTACTGCTTTTCTCCAGTTCTTCGTACCGAAGCCTGTATGCTTTATCTGTCAGTACAATTTCATGGCAGCTAAAAAGGCGTTGATAGCCAGCTTCTATCCTGCTGTCCTTTCTGGCTTTCCAGACACTCAATAGAAAAGTTATGCAAAGACCTGTAAAGCCAATGAACAGTATCCTGCCATAATCTGCCTTTCCCAGCAATCCATCTATCATATAAGCTGATATTGCTGTTGTGATAAATGGAAGTATGGCACACAATATCCCTCTTACAAAAATCTGACGCATTTGTCCAGGCAAAATATTGCCGGACTCTTTTATTCCCCTGCGAATCAAAACAAGATCCTGCTTAAACGTCCTGTTATTTTTCTTCATCTACATCGCCCCCGTTTCTTCCGCATAATATTTGCTCTGTATGCGGAACATATCTGCGTATGCCCCGTTTTTCTCCATCAATTCCTCATGAGTTCCCATTTCTGTAATCCTGCCATTTTCCAGAAAAATAATCCTGTCACAAAATCTGGTAGAAGCCAGCCGGTGTGATACAAAAAAAGAAGTTTTTCCTCTGGTCAGGGCATGATATTTCTGGTAAATCTCATTTTCTGAAATGGGGTCTGCTGCGGCCGTCGGTTCATCCAGAATAAGCACAGGCGCATCCTTATATAGCGCCCTTGCTAACAAAAGTCTTTGCGCCTGCCCGCCAGAAAGCTCCACACCACCAGTCACATTTTTTACCAGACAGGTTTTTTCTTTATCCGGCAGTGACTTTACTTTTTCCTCCAATCCTACATTCCGTAATATATCCCATATTCTTTTTTCCTCCCCGGAAAGTGACAGTCCACTCGAAGCTGCCTGCCGGGAGTCAGAGCTTTTTTCCACTTTATCCTGACCTGCCTTTTTCAACATAATATTTTCTGCAATGCTCACTGGCAGGAATTTTGAATCCTGAAATACCGCGGAAAAAATGGAATAACAGGCTCTTTTTGGTATTCTGGAAATATCTGTTCCATTAGCCAGAATTACACCCTCGTCTGGTGTAAGCATGCCGCATAATAGTTTCATCAATGTAGATTTTCCTGCCCCATTCACACCAACAACTGCAATTTTCTCCCCAGCCTTTACACGAAGGTCCAGCCCCTTTATAACAGGAACGAGTTGTTCTCCCTCTTCCTTTGGGATGCGGTAAGCATAGTGCACATTCTGAAATTCAAAGGAAACTGGCGTCTGAAACGAATATTCCTCTGTTTTCTTTTCATCCTCTGGCAGTTCCATAAATTCATAAAAATCACTGGCATAGCCAGACACTTCCTGATACCCGGACAAAGAATCTGCAATCTTTGTCAGCCAAATCCCAATACCGGATATAGCAGTAACATACAGAGCAAATTCTCCAATCGTCATTGGCGTATGTAAAAACAAATACAGCAGAAACAAATAACTGACACTATCCCGGATCAATATCATTGTTGCAGCAACAAGCATATGGCATAGCTGCCATTTTTGAATATCGGATTCCACTTTACATTTTTTCTGAACTACCATACCGGTAATTTCCTGAAGCATGGGAATCATTGCATATACCCTGATGTCTTTTGCTTCTTTGATCCCTTTTGTGCCGTATGCCATATAATTCATTCTGCGGTCCGCCCTGGCTCTTTCCTCTTTATAGCCCAGCTTTTTCTTTTCGATGATCAGTCCTGCAAACAGCTCTGCTAAAAACAACGCACACAAAAACAAAAGCATCAGCACATGGAGCTTTCCAACCACCAGAGAATACACGAGCAGGCCTGACACTGCTTCCAATATTGCTTCTTCCCTGCTTAAAAAATCTACAATTCCCCGATTGGGATTGCTGATCAATTGTCTTGCTTTTTCAATCTTAAGTTTTCCTTTTCCGGAAAATAATGCTTCAAAATTCATAGACAGCATTTTCTTTTCCCACAAAGTATTTAATCTTCGATATAAAAAAGTCTGGGAAATTTTTGTAATTTCATTTTGAAGAAACATATTTGCCAGCGTTAAAGCAGTAAATGCTGCTCCGGCAAACATTATGCTTCTGATAAAAACACAAAATCTGACTTCTGTCTGCACTGCATCCAAAACGATTTTGGGTAATACCATCAGGACTACCGACAAAGCAATCCGGACGACTGCAGCCAGAACAGGTAATAGATTACTGTACCATTTATAATGGGCCAGTTCCTGACGCAAAAAGGAAAGAGCTTCCTTATTTGCACGATGATTTAATTTTTTCATAATAGTTCCTCTCTGATATCCTATATTTTCCATCTTCTAACATTTGATTTTCTAATCGAACGCACCGTAAAGCTGTCTGT
>CANTHI010000587.1 GCA_947653505.1 uncultured Eubacterium sp. | reverse complement strand
GATCGTTTTGAATGAAGTGAATATTCATCCATCAGTAAAAAATGTGGTATATACGGATGGGGAAAGTGTAAATATGACAATCGGTACTGACAGCGGGATAGTAAGTGAAGCGGCTTATACAAAGCTGCATGAAATGTGCAGTCAAATGCGGGGTGGATATGCTGCGCTCGCGCCGGCAGAAGAATTTCCATATCTGCTGTCAGGACGGGATATTTTGGAGACAAAAAACGCAAGGCTGACCTATCTTGGGACTTTTATGATTACAAGCGATATTGCAGGAATGATTGAAAAGAAAAAATCAGAGCTGAAGTATGCAGGATCTTTGCTTTTTGTTTATTCGGATCATGGGCTTGTCTATGGAAACCGTGAAAACATGCCAAAGCTTCCGCAAATAGATGCAGGGCAGGGATGCGAGACTGTACGGTATGAGAATGAACGCTATTTGATGTGTTATTTAACATCTGATAAAACGGGCTGGATGTATGTGAATTATGTGCCGTATAATGATATCCTTGGGCAGACGTCTATGCTCCGGTATGGTATGTTTGCGGGGATTTTTGCGGTCTTTTTGGTTATATACGGCATGGTGCATAAAGTGGCAGGCATTATTACCAGCCCGTTGCGGCATCTTACACAGACGATTTATCTGGTGGAAAAGGGGGATTTCCGTGGAGCGCTGGATTTCCTGAAAGTAGAGGAAAGGATGGATGAAGCGGGGCTTTTGACGCAGGAGTTCCAGATTATGCTGGAAAAGATCATCTGCCTGATACATGAAAATTATGAAAAACAGCTTTTATTGAAGGATACAAAATATAAAATGCTGCAGGCACAGATTAACCCGCACTTTATGAGCAATACACTGAATGTACTGAACTGGACAATACGGGCCGGGAAAAATGAAGATGCCAGGCGCATGGTAGTAGAACTTGGCAGTTTAATGCACTTTTCCCTTTCCAGAGAACTATATGCGTCTGCCAGCGAGGAACTGGAGGCTGCAAAAAGCTATATTACGATCCAGCAGTACCGCTATAAAAGCAGGGTCAGGTTTCAGGTTGTGGAAGAAGGGGATTTAAGCGGATATCAGGTGCCTCGTATGATTCTGCAGCCGCTGATTGAAAATTCCATCCATTACGGTGTGGAGCAGTCGCTGAATGTCTGTGAGATCCGGGTTCTGGCCAGAGAGGATGATGGACTTGTATTCTGCGTGGAAGACGAGGGGGCTGGCATGGATGAGGAAGATCTTGCGGCAGTAAGGAATGGCACAATCGTGCCGAAAGGACATGGGATCGGCCTTAAGAACATTCGGGAAAGACTGCGGAATGCGTGTGCGGACAGTGAATTCATAATCGAGAGCAGTCTGGGCAGCGGGACACGGGTTACCATCCGCATGCCGCAAAAAAGTAAGGAGAAAAACGATGTACAGACTTTTGATCGTGGATGATGAAGAGACAGAACGGGAAGGGATGGCGCAGTTTATTACATGGGAGGATTACGGAATCGAGCTGGCGGGAACGGCATGGAACGGTGTGGAAGGGTATCAGATGATCTGCCGCTGCAGTCCGGACATTGTGATTACAGATATTAAAATGCCTGTCATGAACGGAATTGAGCTGATTCAAAAGACGCGGAAGGAATTTCCGGATATTGAATTTATTGTGCTGTCAGGATATGGGGAATATGAATTTACGAGCCAGGCGATGGAGGAGGGGGTGCGCCATTATGTGTTAAAGCCGTGTGTGGAAGAAAAGATTATCGAAGCGGTAGAAAAGGCAAAGGCATTGATTGAGGAAAGGCGGCAGCAGAAAAATGAACTGGCTGCGTATAACCATACCATCCGCAAGATTTTGCCGAGAGCAAAGGAGCAGGTCTTTTATAACCTGCTGATGGGGCGGGAGCAGATACAGGAGGATTACCAGCTGTTTATGGAAGAACTGGACGCGCAGAGCCTGCGTGTGCGTGTGCTTGCCCTGCGGTTTGAACATGAGATTGATTATCTCGGGCAGTTTATCCTGGAAAATATACTTGGGGAGCTGCTGGGAAGCCATACGCTGATTTTATCGGCTACGTATTCGAATGAATCTGTCTACCTGCTGCAGATGACAGATACGAGGAAAGTGCGTACTGTGGTAAAACGTCTGGCTGGTGAACTTGGAAGAGGGATGGATCAGATTATTTATGCGGCGCTGAGTGAGGACGGCCTAATGCACGATATTCGTGCCTTGTACCTGCAGACAGATGAGCTGTTTCATATGGGCGGAAACCATCATGCGGGGGAACTTTTATTTTATGAGTTTTTCAGGGAGCAGAAAGGAGAGATGGATGCGCTGATCAGCTATGATCAGATTAAGAATGCTTCCAGCCTGGACGGCGTTTTAGCGGAGCTATATTTTGTTTTTTGTAAAATGCAGATCAATGGGTATACATTTGAACAAAAAAAAGAGTCCTGCCGATGGATACAGAAGATGTTTTGCAAAGGAGAAGCATCTTCTTCTGTTATGGAAGCAGAAGAAGACACAAAGCTGTTTCGGGAAACCGCATTGTTTTTTATGGAAGAAATGCAGAAAACTGCCGGAGATGCCGAAGAGAAAGAAACCGGAAGACATTGTAACTTACTATTAATC
>CANTHI010000586.1 GCA_947653505.1 uncultured Eubacterium sp. | reverse complement strand
AGCTGTACAGGCACTGCAAACCCGCTTTTGTGCAGTTTGACCGTCTTTTACTTTAAAATTTAGCAGATTGCACCCAGATTTATACAACTAACAATCTTTACAATCGACAAATTAAATGATAAAATAACAGAAAGCCGTTATGCGGCAAATAAAGAAGGAGGATTAATCAAAATGCCTAGAGCAAAAAAATCTATGGACGGTAATACAGCTGCAGCTCATGTAGCATATGCGTATACCGAAGTCGCAGCTATTTACCCGATCACCCCATCCAGCCCGATGGCAGACACCGTTGACCAGTGGTCTGCAGCAGGACAGGACAACATTTTCGGAAATCAGGTTAAAGTAGTAGAAATGGAATCAGAAGCAGGTGCTGCAGGTGCAGTACACGGCTCTCTTGCAGCTGGTGCGCTGACAACGACCTTTACTGCTTCCCAGGGTCTGCTGCTTATGATCCCGAATATGTACAAAATTGCTGGCGAGCAGCTTCCATGCGTATTTGATGTATCTGCACGTACGGTTTCCACACAGTCTTTGAATATTTTCGGCGATCATAGTGACGTTTATGCATGCCGTCAGACTGGTTTTGCCATGTTATGTGAGACAAACCCGCAGGAAGTTATGGATTTAAGCCCGGTTGCGCATCTGGCAACGATTGAAGGCAAGGTTCCATTCTTAAACTTCTTCGACGGATTCCGTACTTCCCATGAGATTCAGAAGATCGAAACCTGGGATTACGCAGATTTAAAAGAAATGTGCAATATGGACGCAGTGAAAGCATTCCGTGAACATGCGCTGAATCCGGAGCATCCGGCAATGCGTGGTTCCCACGAAAATGGAGACGTATTCTTCCAGCATCGTGAGGCATGCAACAAGGTATATGATGAACTGCCGGCAATTGTGTCCAAATATATGGCTAAGATTAATGAAAAACTTGGCACAAATTATGACCTGTTTAACTACTACGGTGCAGAAGACGCAGAACGCGTCATCGTGGCAATGGGCTCTGTAAATGACGTTGCAGAAGAAGTCATTGATTATCTGATGGCTAAGGGTGAAAAAGTCGGACTTGTAAAAGTACGTTTATACCGTCCGTGGGTTCCGGAAGCATTTACAAAAGTACTTCCGAAGACAGTGAAGAAAGTCGCTGTATTAGACAGAACAAAAGAGCCAGGCTCCTTAGGCGATCCGTTATACTTAGACGTGGCAGCTACACTGCGTGAAGCAGGACTGGATACGATCGTATTAACAGGCGGACGCTACGGCTTAGGTTCCAAAGACACACCGCCTTCCTCTCTTTTCGCTGTATACAAGGAATTAGAGAAAGACGAACCAAAACCTCGTTTCACAATCGGTATCGTGGACGATGTGACCAATTTAAGCTTACCGGAAGAAAAACCAGCTCCGATCACAGCAGCAGAAGGCACGGTAGAGTGCAAGTTCTGGGGTCTTGGTGGCGATGGTACGGTAGGTGCGAACAAGAACTCTACAAAGATTATCGGCGACCATACAGATAAATTTATCCAGGCGTACTTCCAGTATGACTCCAAGAAAACAGGCGGCGTTACGATTTCCCACCTGCGTTTTGGTGACAAGCCGATCAGAAGCCCGTACTACATCAATCAGGCAGATTTCGTGGCATGCCACAACCCTGCATATGTAAACAAAGGCTTTAAGATGGTTCAGGATGTAAAGCCGGGCGGTGTATTTATGATTAACTGCCAGTGGTCCGATGAAGAATTAGAGCACCATTTAAATGCAGAAGCAAAGAAATACATTGCTGACAACAATATTCAGTTATATACAATCAACGCGATTGACAAAGCGATTGAGATCGGTATGGGCAAACGTACCAACACGATCTTACAGTCCGCATTCTTCAAGCTCGCAAATGTAATGCCGATTGACGATGCAGTAGACTTTATGAAACAGGCTGCAAAGAAGTCTTACGGCAAAAAAGGCGATGCGATCGTAGAGATGAAC
The DNA here is from genome assembly GCA_947653505.1 of uncultured Eubacterium sp. The sequence continues at coordinate 654 of CANTHI010000586.1, read as the reverse complement.
TACAAAGCAATCGACGCTGGTGTAGACGCAGTACATAAAGTAGAAATCCCTGCTTCCTGGTCCAATCCGCAGCCAGATCCGGCTCCGGCAGAGCTGACAGGACGTCCGGAAACAATCAAGATGGTAAAAGAGCTGATGGAGCCGATCTCCATTATGGACGGCGACAGCCTTCCGGTATCCGCATTTATGGGCAATCCGGACGGACAGTTCGAACATGGCGCATCTGCTTATGAAAAACGTGGTACAGCAGTAACCGTTCCGACATGGAGCGCTGAGAAATGTATCCAGTGTAACCAGTGTGCGTTTGTATGTTCCCATGCAACCATTCGTCCATTTATGTTAAGCGACGAAGAAGTAAAGGCAGCTCCGGACAACATCAAACTGGCAGACATGAAGCCAAAGGCTGGCGAGTACAAGTATACGATGAGCGTATCTCCGTTAGATTGTATGGGATGCGGCGAATGTATCACAGTATGTCCGGTTGGCGCGATCGAAATGGTACCGCAGGAATCCCAGGCAGCAGAACAGCCAGTATTTGATTATCTCGTAGCAAACGTAGGCAAGAAGCCTGGTATGCCGGCAGACAATACGGTAAAAGGCTCCCAGTTCAACCAGCCGTTACTTGAGTTCTCAGGCTCCTGTGCAGGCTGTGCA
>CANTHI010000585.1 GCA_947653505.1 uncultured Eubacterium sp. | reverse complement strand
TTAGAAGCTCTTGGTATTCTGCCCGATACACAGGCGGCGAAGCCGAAGCGGCACCTTTAGCTGCTGGCGGAGCCAGAGCGAAGTAGGTGTCGCGCCCGTCCGGTACCACAGAGTAGATGCAGAATGCTTAGAGATTCTTACATTCTGGAAAAGTCACAGGCAGACAGGCCAACGTCTCCCATCCGGCGTCCGCATAGCCAGTACGCAACACTTTTATGTAAATTGTTGCATTCTGTCTTAAGTTCGCGCCTATGGGGCCAGTTCCCTCATCCAGCGTCCGGGAGGCCAGCCGGTATCTGTTTTCTGTTTCATCCAGTTCAGGACTTCCCAGCATGCAAAAACGCCCCAAAATACACTTTTTTCGATATATGCCTGTCAAAAAAGTGTACAAAAGGTCCCAGCCCGAATGCGCATACCGCTGTTCCCACATTGACAATGCCACCCAGTGCAAAGCAGACCACTGTACATACAACATCAGTGCCCAGTCTGCACCAGAAATATGGCAGCGGACAGTGTTCACTGATAATAATTGAAAGACTGTCGTACGGTGCGATACCAAGATCCGCAGACTGGTATAACGAAACACCGAGACTAACGACAAGCACCCCGACAGCTACTGTAATCAGACGTATGACCATTCCCCGCTCCGCGATCCGCAGTACGGCAAACAAATCAATGAAAAACTGTGCCACAGATCCTAACAAAAACCAGTTTACAAATGTTCCAATGCCAATAAAATGACGGCCAAAGGAAATCTCTATGATAAAAATTACAGCATTAACTATCGGCAGCAGTATACTGTATGCGATTCCGAAATAGGTTTCTCCTGCCATCAGCATGGCGCTGTATGGATCATTTCCCAGCAAAGATGTACGGAATATGGCTATTCCGATACCCAGAATTATATTACCCAGTATCATACCCATGATCCGCCGCATTCCAATTTTATTCAGATATTCCTTCATAACTCTTCCTTCCCACAAAAAATGCCGGCATTCCTGTGTATTTCACAGCAGGCAGTGCCGGCTCATACATTTTTATTCTGTTTTAGCTGTTTTGGTTTCATACATTTCCATATAATCGCTACGACGTAAGACCAGCTGTCGAAACCGTATCCGAAACATCCACAATCTCAGGTCCATCCATTCCGGCATCTGCATTTTCGGCTGCTTTTTTCGGATCGGATGGTTCCTCTTCTTTTTCTTCACCCCAGAGCGAATCGTATTTTTCCTTTTTCTCCTGCCTTACCATTGCACCGATATTTTTTGCCACCTGATACATATCCATACTAAACTCCATCAGTTTTTTTTCATCTGAAGCTGGTACAATCGCACCTTTCATGATACGGCGTGCAACCTCCATAATCTTCCCCATCTCAGCCGCATATTCTTTTCCTGCTTCTTTCTGCTGCTTTTCCACCTCAGCATTCCAGTAAGCACAGTATTTTTCCGACAGCTTATTAAGATATTCCTGATACTCCGATTCTTTCTCATCCAGAGCATCCAGTGTCAGCTGCAGCGTAGCTGCTTCTGATTCATATTTTTCCTTTTCATCATCATCTTTTGCTGTATGCTGGATTCTGGTACGGACTTCTTCCAGCTGCTTTGACAGAACATTCCTCTGTTTGCGGTATGCATGTACCTGATCCCGGTACATCTGCTGCGCTTCACCTATTTTCATACTTTTCACATCCTTGTAATTATTTCACATTCCATTGACAACTTTTAAGCTTCTTTTATTCATATCGTCTTTTTCTATAAAAAAGATAATAATCATAGCGTATTTTATAAACAACATTCCAGCTGACAGTCAAATGGTTCCTGTTCTACATGTACCGGATCATACCACTGCGCTTCGACACATCCCATTTTTTTATAAAACGCCTGGCTTTCCACGGCAGAATGTGCTGATATATATAGTTTTCCGGCCCCTTTTTCTCTGGCCCATTTTTTGGCGGCAAGAAACAGGGCCGCTCCGATTCCTTCCCCGCGCAGGTCTTCCGAGACATGAATGCTGGACAGATCCAGATACCGGTGTTCCCCGCCTGTCAGCGCAGATTCTACGGACACAAATCCTTTGAGCTGTCCGCCACAAAAAGCTCCCTGCACAAAACCACCCGTCTGTACGGTATGCCTGAGACACTGAACCAGATAGGCATAGTCTTCTTCTTTCCAGTCATCCACAAAAGGCGCGTCCCGGATGACCCATTTTCCCTGCTCTTTTCGAAAACATTTTGTTACATTCTGATGACGGATGAAATGTGCAAATAGTTCCCTGTTTATTTCATCCATCTCTAATGTTTTGTATTGTATCATTTTTCCCACCTCTTATATATATAAAAATTGTAAATACGGCAGACAGATCACCGCCTCCCATCCGGTACCACAGCCTTGATGCAGTATACCGGGAGATTCTTATACCGTGAAAAGTAACGTACTCATCGTTACTTTTCACGGCCCGGGAGGCCGCTCATAGTAACGATTCGGGGCGATATGGAAAGTTTGCATCGAATCATATTCTCACGGAACACGCAGCAGGTGCGCGTTCCTGACCCGTAAATAGTAACTACTCATATACTACAACACCAGTTTACAACTTTTGGATTTTTTTGAACCCTGATAAAACGTAGCCTTCT
>CANTHI010000584.1 GCA_947653505.1 uncultured Eubacterium sp. | reverse complement strand
CCAGAGCGAAGTAGGTGTCGCGCCCGTCCGGTACCACAGACTGGATGCAGAATACCTAGAGCTTCTTAACATTCTGTAAAAGTCACAGGCAGACAGGCCAGCGTCTCCCATCTGGCGTCCGCATAGCCATTCTGTAAAAGTCACAGGCAGACAGGCCAGCGCCTCCCATCCGGCGTCCGCATAGCCATTCTGTAAAAATACATTACTAAAAGGAGTAAAAAATGGGTCAGGTTCTAATACTGGAAGAAACCACAAAACACCCGGTCACCCTGATGGGCAGGCGTGCCGGGATCTGCTGGGGTTCGGATATCTCCGATCCGGAAAAAAACTACAAACGGGGACTGGACTGCCTTTCATCCGGACACGGCAGGGTAATGGAATATGTAAATGTAGAAATGGTGCTGGACGGTTACTCAGCACGTGTGATTCGTGAATGGTATACGCATACCGGCGGGGCTCCGACGCGTCTGCAGGCCAGCACCAGATATGTGGATTACCGGCATTTTTCCTATGTGATACCACCTGCGATAGCGCAAAATGAAAAAGCCTGTGCCCGTTATGAGAGCCTGATGCGTGAGATTGGAACCACGTGCGAATATCTGGAGCAGGAATGCGGGATTGCGCGGGAGGATGCGGCGATGCTTCTGCCGCTGGGGATGACGACAAAGATTGTGGATAAGCGGAATCTGAGAAATCTTGTGGATATGAGTCATCAGCGGATGTGCAGCCGTGCATATCATGAGTACCGTGCGCTGTTTTCAGATATCAGCAGGGCGCTGGCGGGTATTTCGGATGAGTGGGAATATTTAACAGAGCATTATTTCCAGCCAAAATGTGAGATGCTTGGATATTGTCCGGAGACGCGTTCCTGCGGACGGATGCCGAAAAAGCAGATTTAGGTATAAAGTTGTTAAAAAAATCCCGCTTTCTGGTGTATCTATACATAATTTTAGAAAAATATAAAATATTTTTGTATATTTTGAAAAAAACAGCTTGTCAAGTCACCCTGTTTGGTGGTAAATTAGTAGTAGGGAAAATCAGGCAGCAGTTCAGGATGACGGAATGTCAGAAGATTGGATGCTGCAAACGGAGGTTCCATCCGGGATATGGAATCTCCCGCACCGGTAAAATATCAATAACAGGAGGAAGCTGACATGCAGACAAAAAATTACAAAATCTGGTTTTGTACAGGTTCGCAGGACTTATATGGCGATGAGTGCTTAAGTCATGTGGCGGCGCATTCGAAGGAAATGGTGGAATATATGAACAAATCTGGCATTCTGCCGTTTGAGATTGTATGGAAACCGACGCTGATTACAAATGAGCTGATCAGAAAGACCTTTAATGAAGCAAACACGGATGACGAATGCGCAGGCGTTATCACATGGATGCACACCTTTTCTCCGGCAAAATCATGGATTCTCGGATTAAAAGAGCTGAGAAAACCATTATGCCATCTGCATACACAATACAATCAGGAAATTCCATATGACACGATTGACATGGACTTTATGAACGAAAATCAGGCAGCACACGGGGACAGAGAGTACGGACATATGGTAACACGTATGGGCATTGAGCGCAAAATCATTGCCGGCTACTGGAAAGATGAAAAAGTGCTGGAAAGAATCGCTTCCTGGATGCGTGTGGCATTGGGTGTGATCGAAAGCAGCCATGTACGTGTTATGAGAGTAGCGGACAATATGCGTAATGTAGCGGTTACTGAAGGAGATAAGGTAGAAGCGCAGCTGAAATTTGGCTGGGAAGTAGACGCTTATCCGGTCAATGAGATCGCTGAGGCAGTGGCAGCTGTGTCTGAATCCGATACCAACGCTCTGGTGGACGAATATTATGATACGTATGAGATTCTTCTGGAAGGCAGGGATCCGGACGAGTTCAAAAAACATGTAGCCGTTCAGGCTCAGATCGAGATCGGTTTTGAGCGTTTTCTGGAAGAAAAGAATTATCAGGCAATCGTGACCCATTTCGGTGATCTTGGCGCGTTAAAACAGCTGCCAGGTCTTGCGATCCAGAGACTGATGCAGAAAGGCTATGGATTCGGAGCAGAAGGTGACTGGAAGGTTGCGGCGATGGTACGCATTATGAAGATCATGACAGCGGGCATGAAAAATGCGAAAGGTACTTCCATGATGGAAGACTATACGTATAATCTTGTCCCGGGCAAAGAAGGTATCCTGCAGTCACATATGCTGGAAGTATGCCCGTCGATTGCGGACGGTCCGGTCAGCATCAAATGCCAGCCGTTGTCAATGGGCAACAGAGAGGATCCGGCGCGTCTTGTATTTACATCCAAAGAAGGCCCTGGTGTGGCAGCTTCCCTGATTGATCTGGGAGACAGATTCCGTCTGCTGATCAATGATGTAGAATGCAAAAAGGTAGAAAAGCCGATGCCGAAGCTTCCGGTAGGCTCTAACTTCTGGACACCAAAGCCAGATTTCTATACAGGTCTGGAAGCATGGATTCTGGCTGGCGGAGCACATCATACAGCGTTTACTTACGATCTGACTTCTGAGCAGATCGGTGACTGGGCATCCATGATGGGAATTGAGCCGGTATATATTACAGATGGTATGTCGGCTTCAAACTGCATCTGCTATGTAACGAAAAAGGAGAGCTGA
>CANTHI010000583.1 GCA_947653505.1 uncultured Eubacterium sp. | reverse complement strand
TGGATGCAGAATACTTAGGGCTTCTTGCATTCTGGAGCGGACACAGCAGACGGGGTAAATTTCCTCTCCCAGCGTCCGTGCAGCCAAAAAGTAACATTTTTATGTAAATTGTTACATTTTCCGCTTAAGTACACGTCTATAGAAATCGCCCCATCCTGCTTTTGAAAAATCTTCCATTACGCAGGACTGCTGCTATACCGGACAATCAGCACTTCCACAGCGATCTGATCTGTCATTTTTCCCGTTTTGCTGTCGGTCTCCAGCGATGCTCCGTCCTGCAGTGCCCGGATCAGCTCTCCTTGGGAAAAGCAGGATGCCTGCGCAAGAGAGCGTCTGACTGCAAATGGCGGAATACCGGCTTTGGAAGCCATTGTTTTGGCATCAAGTCCTGCCTTTTGCATGGACTTTAGATCCAGCAGGATCCTAAACTGGCGGTTGATCAGATATAAGATACGCATCGGCGCTTCTTTTAATGCCAGCAGATCATAGTATAAGGAAAGGGCACGCTTCTGATCGCGTTTTCCGATGGCGTTGACCATTTCAAAAATCTGGTTTGTGACCTGCTCCGTACAGACAGCTTCCACATCTGCAGCTTCAATGACTTCCCTGTTCAGCGTATAGCATAACAGCTTTTCCAGCTCTTTATCGATATTGCCCATATCCGTACCTGTTTTGGATAAAAACAGCTGCAGCACGGACTGGGTGATTTTTTTATTTTCTTTTTTTAGCCGGCCCAGAATCCATCGGGTCAGCAGCTGTTCGTTTTGTTCGCCAAATTCTACAGCACGGCCGGATTTGCTGACTGTTTTGTACATTTTGCCGCGTTTATCTACTTCGGATTCTGTGAAAATGAGAATTGTCGAAGATGGCAGACGGGGCAGATAACTGGCGAGTGTTTCACAGGCATTTTTAAAAAAGCCGCTGTCTTCAACCAGAATCAGCCTGTAATCAGCAAAAAACGGCAGTGTTTCGGCCAGATCTATAATTGCGTGGGGATCGGTATGCTGTCCCTCAAAACGGGAAAAATTGATCGTATCATCCGGCGGAATCAGTGCCTGCTTCAGCTTTTGCTTATACTGCTGCTTCAGATAGTTTTCGCTGCCATATAAAAGATAGATGTTTTGGAACTTTCCCAAGCGGATATCTTCATCAATCGTTTTCATCAATACGCCTCCTGACTGCAGATTGGAAAAATAAAAACCACCGATTAAGAGGGAATCAGTGGCTTTCTTTTTTATGCTGTTTTATATACTGTTTTCTTCCTTATGTTTTTCTGATTTCATATGAAAATCAGGACATTTTATTGACAGCGTGACTTAATCTGGATATCTTTCTGGAAGAAGTATTCTTGTGATAAACGCCTTTGGTAACTGCTTTGGCAAGCTCACTGGTCGCAGCTGTCAATGCTTTCTTAGCAGCTTCTTTATCATTTGCAGCGATTGCAGCATCTACTTTTTTGACCGCGGTTTTCACCTTTGAGCGGATCGATTTATTTCTGGCAGCTCTTTTTTCTGCGACAAGAATTCTCTTCTTTGCGGATTTAATATTAGCCAACTGAAACACCTCCATTTGCAATAAGATTGCAACAGATTTCATCTCTGCTGCATCATAATTTTTTATGTCAGGGCGTTCATTATGCGGACACGGACAATCTAACGAACACTCCAGATTATAATAAAATAATTGAAATGTTCTGTCAATACATAAAATGAGATTTTTTGTAAAAACTTAACTCATAAGGCAGGCAATTTGGATCAGCCATCGCATGATTAAGAAAATGCAAATTTTATAAGGACGAGAGAGGGATTAAACATGTATCAGGTACGGACCGATCTGGCGCTGGAGGCGCGTGAAAAATTTCAGGAAGACAACGTAGAGATCAAAGGGGTGCGGCTGGATGAAGAACAGGTGACACCGGATATCCATATCAGCAGTGTCGTGATTGAGACAGAAAACGGGGCAAAGGCAATGGGAAAGCCAAAAGGCAATTATGTCACTCTGGAAGCAAAAAATATGACGGAGGAAGACGAAGGATACCACAGAGAGATTTCCATCCAGCTGTCCAGAATCTTAAAGCGCCTGCTGCCGCAGAAAGAGGATTTTACAACGCTGGTCGTAGGGCTTGGCAACCGTGCCGTTACGCCGGATTCCTTAGGGCCCCGGGTAGTGGACAACCTGTGTATCACGAGACATATTATCAGGGAATTTGGCAGGTATGTCATCGGCGACAGCTGCCATAAGTCTGTCAGCAGCATCGTACCGGGAGTTATGGCACAGACCGGAATCGAATCAATGGAAATTGTCCGCGGGATTACAAAGGAAACCAGTCCGGACGTCATCATAGCGGTGGATGCACTGGCAGCACGCAGCACAAAACGTCTAAACCGGACGATACAGATCACGGATACCGGAATCAATCCCGGCTCCGGTGTCGGCAATCACAGACACGCGCTCAATAACGAAAGTATCGGAATACCAGTCATCGCAATCGGAATCCCGACAGTCGTGGACGCTGCAACGATCGTGATCGATACGATGAACAATCTGCTGGACGCAATGAGTCAGGCAGAGCAGCTTCAGCGCATCAGCAGCTCTTATGAACAGCTGGATATGATGGAAAAGTATGAACTCGTGCGGGAACTTCT
>CANTHI010000582.1 GCA_947653505.1 uncultured Eubacterium sp. | reverse complement strand
GCCACTACCGTCACCCCGATGGCAAAGGCAATCTTTTTACAGATGGAAAAAACAGGAGATAACGATGTTGGAAATGAATCTTTTAATTAAACCCGCTTCAGGACTTTGCAATATGCATTGTGACTACTGCTTTTATGCAGACGAAATGCGTAACAGACAACAGGCCTCTTATGGCATCATGCCGGATGAAGTTATGGAACAGGTTATCAAAAAAACGTATGCAACTGTATCCGGAGCATGTTCTTTTTTATTTCAGGGTGGGGAACCTACCCTTGCGGGACTGACTTTTTACGAAAAATGGATGGAGCTGGAAGAAAAGTATAATCAGAATCATGTTAAGACCACACATGCCCTGCAGACAAATGGCTACCAGCTTCAGGATGAATGGTGCCAATTCTTTGCAAAGCATAACTTTCTGATCGGACTATCTGTAGACGGTACAAAAGCTACCCATGATGCATACCGCAGGGACCGGAACAATGAGGGGACTTATCTGAACGTACGGAATGCCGCGGACCGGCTGCGCAGCGCCGGCGTGGACTTTAATGTGCTGACGGTCGTAACGAAAAAAACAGCTGCCAGAATCCGGCGTATTTATGAGTCCTACCGGCGTCAGGGATTTGCCTGGCAGCAGTATATCGCGTGTCTGGATCCGCTGCATGTCCCGCCTGGCAGCATGGACTACTCCCTTACGCCGGAACTGTACGGGCAGTTTCTGATCGAACTGTTCCGGTTATGGAGCTTTGATCTGTACAAGGGCAGGCAGCCCTATATCCGGCAGTTTGAAAATTATATTGGTATTCTGCTGGGGTATGAACCGGAATCGTGTGAGCAGCGCGGCAGATGCAGCTTCCAGAATGTAATCGAAGCAGACGGGAGCGTTTATCCGTGTGATTTTTATGTGCTTGATTCCTATAAGCTGGGAAATCTGATGACGGATGATTTTTCCGATATAAAAAAACGGCAGGAGCAAAGTGATTTTACAAAACGGTTTTTGCATCCTTCTGCAGCATGCGCTGCCTGCAGATATTATGTTTTGTGCCGCGGCGGATGCTGCAGGCACAGGGAACAGCCGGGCGCTGCCTGTGGACAGAACTATTTTTGCAGCTCTTATCAGATGTTTTTTGATGCCTGTCTTCCGGAACTGGAAAACATTGCTAATTGTATAAAAAGCAAAAAAATCCATACAAAAAACATGATTTGAAATAGTATCGGAATCTCCTTTTTTTATACTGGTAAGGAACTGGTATTTAGAAAGGAGATTGTATCTTATGAAACTATTCATCATTCTGATCATATGCTTTGCTGCGTCCGTGGCCGGCTCTGTCTGCGGGATTGGCGGCGGCGTCATTATCAAGCCCGCTCTGGATGCTGCGGGCATTATGGATACCGCGTCTGTATCGTTTCTTTCGGGCTGCACGGTGCTTTCCATGTCTGCCATTTCGCTTTATAAAAATCTGGGTCACTGTAAAAGTGGCTATTTTGATAAAAGCTTTGCTTCGATCCTGACGCTTGGCAGCATTCTGGGAGGTGTGCTTGGAAAATCTGCTTTTCAGTATCTTCTGCTGCGTCCAGGCTTCAGAGACCGGACCAGTGCCGTGCAATCCGCCGTCTTACTTGTGATTACAGCCACAACACTTGCTTACGGACTCAGAAAAGAACACATTGCTTCCAGACATGTGACAAATAAGCTGGTTATTTTTTTCATCGGGTGCTTTCTGGGGGTCTTATCCGCTTTTCTGGGAATTGGAGGGGGACCGGCCAATCTGATTGTCCTCTTTTATTTGTTTTCCATGAACACAAAAGAAGCTGCCCTGTATTCTATTTACGTCATCCTGTTTTCCCAGACCGCGAGTCTTTGCTACAGCATACTCGCGGGAAATGTCCCGCAGTTTTCCGCTGGCATACTGGCTGTCATGATTTTCTGCGGCATTACCGGAGGTCTGACAGGCTCCGCGGTCAGCCGGAAGATAAATTCCAAAATGACCGACACCCTGTTTCTGGTATTGATGTCTGTCATTATACTGGTCTGCCTTTATAATATTTTTTGCTAAAAAATTATATGGAAGAATCTGCATGTTTTGCGGCTGCTTCTTCCTGAAACCAGGACGGAGTGTTCCCACTGGCAACACTGTGATAAAATTCATTTGGAGCAATGCCGGTGGATTTTTTAAATACACGGCTGAAATACAGCGGATCGTCAAAGCCCGCCAGCTGCGCTGCCGTAGCGACCGGCATGGAACCTGTCATCAGAAAATCCTTTGCCTTTTCGATCCGCAGACGATTCAGATACCGCATCGGAGATACGCCCATCCGCTCCCTGAACGTGTGGGAAAAATAGCTGTTGCTCAATTTGCAGAAATCCGCCATATCCGGAACGGTCCAGTTCTGCATATATTTGGAATTTAGCTCACAGATCAGACGGTCGATGGTAAAATTATTTTCGCATGGCCGCAGTGTCTGTTCAAAAGAACGGTGGATCGTGCTTAGCAGGATGGAAAAATTAGCCAGAACGATATTTTCATAATGCAGTTTTTTAAGCTGCAGCTCTGTAATGATATATTGAAACAGCTGCCTGACAGACAGGCTCTCACCTGTAATACATCCAGTCCGCGTAGCAAAAAGTTATTCAGCTCTTCCGCTTC
>CANTHI010000581.1 GCA_947653505.1 uncultured Eubacterium sp. | reverse complement strand
TAGCTGCTGGCGGTACGCCAGAAGCGAAGTAGGTGGCGCGCCCGTCCGGTACCACTGTCTGGATGCAGAATACTTAGAACTTCTTGCATTCTGGAAAAGTCTCAGGCAGACAGATCCCCGCCTCCCATCCGGCGTCCTCATAGCCAATACGCAACACTTTTATGTAAATTGTTGCATTTGCTCTTAAGTTCGCGCCTATGGGGCAAATCCCCTCTCCCAGCGTCCGGTTTCCCAAAACGTAACACTTATCCGGACCGTGGCACCAGCAGCCTGATCCCTGCATTTCACAACATTGATTTTTACTTTACTTTTTCATACAGTATGTATATAATATAAAAACAGTCCCATACAACCGTTTCACCAAAGGAGTATGCTCTATGAATATACATGAATCTGCGGAAAACTATCTGGAAACCATTCTGATTTTGAGCAAATCACTGCCTGTTGTGCGTTCTGTCGATATTGCCAACGAGCTCGGTTTCAAAAAACCCAGTGTCAGCGTTGCAATGAAAAATCTGCGTGAAAACGGCTACATTACTGTCACGGATGCCGGTTTTATTTATCTGACAGATGCCGGAGCAGACATTGCCGCAAAGATCTATGAACGGCATGAGTTTTTTTCCGAATGGCTGAAAAGACTTGGTGTTGATGAAAAGACCGCGACCGAAGATGCCTGCAAAATGGAACATTACATGAGCGCAGACAGCTTTGCCGCAATTAAAAAATATGTTTATGAACATGGATAGGCATATTTTCTGCCAGATGCGCATAGATTAGAGCAACGAAGAACAATCGCAGGTAAACTATGTGCAGTATTGCAGGCTTTTATGATCCGTCTGCCCGTTTTCTATCAAAGCAGCCGGAGTTTGAACATATCTTACATCAGATGGGACAGTGCCAGACACACCGCGGGCCGGATGATTCCGGCATTTTTCTGGCTGACCCCTGTGGCCTGTCCCATACCAGACTCTCCATTATTGATCTGAAAAACGGCAGTCAGCCTATGGCAAAATCAATGGGCGACTATCTGTACCATATCGTATACAATGGCGAAATATACAACCAGAAAGCGCTCAGACAGGCGCTCTTTGAACGCGACGTCCTACCAGAAACCTCCTCCGATACAGAACTGATCCTCCTGACTTATTTAACATTTGGCCCTGAATTTATTCACATGCTGGATGGGATTTTTGCATTTGCCATCTATGACGAACGTCACAGAATCCTGACCCTGTATCGTGACAGCTTTGGTGTAAAACCGCTGTTTTATACAATCCATAACGGCACGCTTATTTTTTCTTCCGAATTAAAAGGTCTGTTCTGTTTTCCGGGTATTACCGCAAAACTTGACCGGGACGGTTTAAATGAGCTCTTCGGACTCGGCCCTGCCCGTACTCCGGGAAGCGGGATTTTTAAAGATATCAGGGAGCTAAAGCCCGGCACCTGTATGACCTGCAGCAATCTTGGTTTTACAACACGTACATATTACCGGCTCACGAGCCGCCCACATGAAGATTCCTATGAAGATACCATTGAAAAGACGAGATTTCTAGTTACCGATGCCATCCGGCGGCAGATGGTTTCCGACGTACCAATCTGCACCTTTTTGTCCGGCGGCATAGACTCCAGCCTTGTCTCCGCGGTATGCGCCAGCGAACTGGACGCACAGGGACAGACACTGACGACTTATTCGTTCGACTTTACAGACAATGACAAATATTTTCAGGCCAGCAGCTTCCAGCCTTCAATGGACCGCCCATATGTAGACAAAATGGTGGAATTTCTGCATTCTGACCACCATTATCTGGAATGCGGCAGCCGGATACAGGCAGATAAACTGTACGAATCCGTAGATGCCCATGATCTCCCCTGCATGGCAGACGTAGACTCCTCCCTGCTCTATTTCTGCAGCGAAGTCGCAAAGCAGCACAAAGTCGTGCTGACCGGTGAATGTGCAGACGAGGTATTTGGAGGATATCCGTGGTTCCACAAGGAGACCTTTTTAAACTGTGCGACATTTCCGTGGACACCAGACTTAACCCCTCGTACACAGCTGTTAAATCCTGAGCTGCTAAAACAGCTGGATCTGGACGCATACGTCAGAAATGCCTACGAAACAGCGATCAGCGAGATCCCTGTCCTTCCCGGCGAAAACAGTACCGGGATAAACCGCCGCCGGATCGGATACCTGAACATCCGCTTTTTCATGCAGACACTGCTAAACCGCATGGACCGCACGAGCATGCATTCCGGTCTGGAAGCCCGTGTGCCATTCGCAGACCGGACACTCGTAGACTATGTCTTTAACATTCCGTGGGAGATGAAAGCCAAAGACGGCATCGTAAAAAATGTACTGCGCCAGGCTGCGCGGACCATGCTTCCCGAAGAAATCCTGTTCCGGAAAAAAAGTCCTTATCCAAAAACATATCATCCAAACTACGAAAAGCTGCTGGCCGGACGGTTAAAAGCTGCTCTGGAACAGCCGGACTGCCCGTTAAGAGATCTGGTAGACGTTACCGCTGTCATGCTGTTTTTAGACAAAACCAAAGATTATGGCGCTCCGTGGTATGGACAGCTGATGGCAGGGCCCCAGATGATTGCTTATCTACTGCAGGTGGAATTGTGTGGTACCTGAAGATGGCCTGA
>CANTHI010000580.1 GCA_947653505.1 uncultured Eubacterium sp. | reverse complement strand
ACAACCTGGCGTTCGCATCGTATCTGCTGGCGCTGCTGCCGATTCTGGTATTTTACATCATCTGCCAGAAGCAGATCTTAAATGGTGTGGTAAACGGCGCTGTGAAGTAATTCATGTGAAAACATATTGTAATTTATGAAGTAACATCATATAATAAATACGGCAGAGGCCGGATGCTGGTTTCAGTGGCATCCGGCCATTTATAAAATGAGTGAGGGGTGAGTCAAATATGAAGCATATTACTTATGATGAGAAGACAAAAGTATTTAAACTTCATACAAAAAACAGTGTGTATCAGATGCAGGTCAGGGATTATGATACACTTGCGCATTTGTACTATGGAGCAGATATCGGAGACAGCGATGCCTCGCACCGTATTATCAGTCTGGACCGTGGATTTTCAGGAAATCCGTATGAGGCAGGAGATGACCGCACGTTTTCACTGGATGTACTCCCGCAGGAGTATTCCGGATATGGCAACGGCGATTACCGGATCAATGCGATGGAAGTGACCCATGAGGACGGCAGCGATGCGATTCATCTGCGCTATGAGTCCTACAGCATGATGGAAGGAAAATATTCCCTGAAAGGGCTTCCATGTATGTTTGGAAGTGCGGATGAGGCGGAGACATTAGAGATCGTTCTGTACGACCGGATTACCAATCTGAAAGTACATCTGCTGTATGGTGTTTTTTATGAGCTGGATGTCATTACAAGGGCTGTCCGGATGGAAAATAAAGGAGAAAAGACGGTTACGATACAGCGTGCGATGTCTATGGAGATGGATTATCCGAACAAGCATATGGATCTGATTCATTTTTACGGCAGACATGCGATGGAGCGTCTGACAGAGCGCCTGCCGCTTTATCATGGCGTACAGTCTGTGGAAAGCAAGCGCGGCATGTCCAGCCATCAGCACAATCCGTTTGTCATTCTTTGCGACCGGCCGGCGAGCGAAAAGCATGGAGACTGCTATGGATTTGCGCTTGCCTACAGCGGCAATTTCCGCTGTGAGATAGAAGTGGACCAGATGGAGCAGACAAGACTGGTGATCGGTATTCACCCGTATCATTTTTCTTACCGTCTGAATACGGGAGATGTATTTGAGACGCCGGAAGTCATTATGGCATATTCCGCAAAAGGCCTGTCCGGTCTGTCCCATATTTACCATGATGCGTACCGCTCCAATCTGATCCGCAGCAAATATGTGACCGCACCGAGACCGATACTTGTCAATAACTGGGAAGCTACTTATTTTGACTTTAACGAAGAAAAATTATTTAACATTGCCAAAAACGCCAAAGAAATCGGGCTGGACATGTTTGTACTCGACGACGGCTGGTTTGGCAAGCGGGATACGGATTATTCCGGACTGGGCGACTGGGTCGTGAACGAATCCAAGATCAAAGGCGGCCTGCCGCAGCTGGTAAAACGCATCAAAGCGCTTGGCATGAAGTTCGGACTTTGGATCGAGCCGGAGATGGTATCAGAAGACAGCGATTTGTACCGGAATCATCCGGACTGGATCTTAAGAATCCCGCAGCGGCATATGACCAGAAGCCGCCATCAGCTGAATCTGGACATTACGCGAAAGGAAGTCCGCGATTATGTCATGGAGCAGATTTTTCAGGTGCTGGACAGCTGTGAAGCAGACTACGTAAAATGGGACATGAACCGCAGCGTGGCAAATGTCTATTCATCCGCACTGCCAGGCGAACGGCAGGGAGAAGTCTTCCATCGTTATATGCTCGGCGTATACGAGATGATGGAACGGCTTGTAACACGGTATCCGGATCTGCTGTTTGAAAACTGCGCAGGCGGCGGAGGCAGATTTGACGCAGGCATGCTGTATTATTCCCCGCAGATCTGGTGCAGCGACAATACCGATGCGATCGACCGCCTGAAAATCCAGTATGGGACATCCTTCGGCTATCCGGTCAGCGCGATGGGAGCACACATCAGCGTATGCCCGAACCATCAGACAGGCCGTACGACTCCGTTTGAGACAAGAGCCGTCGTGGCAAGCGCCGGAACCTTCGGATTTGAGCTGGATTTGGAACATCTGACAGCGGAAGAAAAAGAGCTGGCAAAGAAACAGATCTTAGAATATAAAAAGATCGAGCATCTGGTACAGACCGGAGATTACTACCGCCTGTCCAATCCATTCCACAATGATGATTATGTACTCTGGCAGTTTGTGTCGAAAGACAAAAAAGAGACGATCGTCAACGGCGTCCAGCTCCGCAACGAACCGAACCCGCATATCCATCTGATTTATCCGGAAGGACTGCTGCCAAAAGAGCATTATAAAGATATGGAGACAGGTGCGGTTTATACAGGCGCTGCGCTTATGAAGGCGGGAATACCGCTTCCGGTTGGGGAGGGGGATTACCAGCCGGTGAAATTTCATTTTGTGATGGTATGAGCTGGTGTGAGTGAGGATCACGGCCACATAGGCGCGAACTTAAGCGGAATACAACAATTTATATAAAAGTGTTACATTGTGGCTGCGCGGACGCTGGGAGAGGGAATTTGCCCCGTCTGCTGTGTCCGCTCCAGAATGCAGGAAGCCCTAACCTGGATAAACCAGAACAGTACATACCGGCCTCCCGGACGCCGGATGAGGGAAGCGGCCCTGTTTCATTGTTCCGGTTTCCAGAATGTAAGAAGCTC
>CANTHI010000579.1 GCA_947653505.1 uncultured Eubacterium sp. | reverse complement strand
GCATCGGGAGATTTTAGAAAGCATCGAATTTCATTAAAATATAAAAAAACAAAAAATTCCTGTAAGGAGAAAACTGCCGGAGCAGAAGAAAAAAGCCGTGAGGAAAAAGTGATGGATAAAATTCTGATGGCTGTATATGAACATTTGGCAGAAACCCGGATGAGCATCCGTTATCTTTCTCAGGAAGTGGTGTTTTTAAATGAAGATTATTTCAGCAGGGTGTTCCGGCGGCATCAAAATATGAAATTTTCCGCCTATGTGCAGGAGGCGAGGATTGCCATTGCAAAACGGATCCTGCAGTACCGTCCCGATATGAAGCTGTCAGAGACGGCAAGGCTGACGGGTTTTCCGGAAGACGGACAGTATTTTTCCAAGGCGTTCCGTAAAACGGTGGGAATGACGCCGTCAGAATACCGGGAAACACTGCCAGTACTGAAAAAACAGTAAACTCCATAGGTGCGGTGAAAAGTCGGTTTTTTTCAAATTTGAAGTCGGGTTTTTTCATTCTCAGAAAAAACATTCCATTATAAAATAATGATGTCAAATAAATAAATCGCAGCGAATGCGGGAAAAGGAGAGATAAAGTATGAAAAAACGTGTATGGATGAAAAAACTGTCCGCAGCAGTATTAAGTGGTATCCTGTCGCTGTCACTGGCAGCCTGCGGTTCCAGCCCTTCAAATAAGGAAGGCGGAACAGATGGTGGAAATGGCCAGCAGACATCTGCACAGGACGGCGGTAATGAGCAGCAGGGCGGTGCAGAAGGCGGGGATACCGTCATAAAGATGACCTGGTGGGGCGGCCAGACAAGGCATGACCAGACGCAGCAGGTATGTGACCTGTATACGTCGCTGCATCCGGAAGTAAAATTCGAATTGTCGCCGTCCGGATGGGACGGGTATTTTGACAAGCTGTCCACACAGACGGCGTCCGGTTCCATGCCGGATATTGTGCAGATGGACTACTTGTACCTGACGACCTATGCAAAAAATAATTCGATTGCCGATCTGCAGGAATTTATTGACGATGGGACGATTGATGTATCCGGGATTGATGAAAACCTGCTTCAGACGGGTAGTATTGACGGCAGGATGACAGCGCTTGTACTGTCGACCTCTTACGTCAGCTTTGGATATAATCCCGATGTAATCAGGGAAGCCGGACTGGAGGAGCCTTCCAGCAGCTGGACGTGGAGTGATTTTGTAAGTATGAATGAAACAATAAAAGAAAAAACCGGAAAATACGGCTGTGCCATGAATTCTGTGCTGGATACAAATTTGTTTCACTACTGGGTAAGACAGCATGGCGGGAAGCTGTTTTCGGATGACAATAAATCGCTCGGATATGACGACGATCAGGTCTTTGTAGATTTTGTCAATCTCTGGAGCGGCCTGATGGACAAAGGCGCGATGCCAAATCCAGATGAATATGCACAGATTGAAACACTGGGCCAGGAGGCAGGGCCGGTTGTTACTGGTGATGCAGCGATGATTCAGGAATGGAACAATTATGCATCCAAGGTCAGCAGTGTAAATGACAAGCTTAAGATGGTAACGCCGCCGTTATCAGATGATTCCGATGAAAAAGGGCTCTGGATGAAGCCAGGCATGTTCTTTTCGATAGCGGAAACGTCAAAAGTCAAAAAAGAAGCGGCTGCATTCATCAACTGGTTTATCAATTCTGAGGAAGCAAATGCCCTTATGCTTGGCGAAAGAGGGACACCGGTTTCAGCGCCAGTACGTGAATATCTGAAAAAAGACGGCGGGCTGGGGGCGCAGCAGATAGCAATGTTTGATGCGCTTGATCAGGCAGCGGAAATGTTTGGTGAGACGCCGGCACCAGATCCGGTAGGCATATCTGAGGTGAACGAGGCGTTCGCGAACGCAGCAAACAGTGTGTATTATGGGCAGGCATCTGCAGAGGATGCGGCAGCTTCTTTCCGTGAAAAGGCGAATGAGATTCTGGCTAGAAATAACTAAAGCAAATCAGCAGGGGAAAGATAGGATTCGCAGCCAGAATGTGATTTTCCCCTGCCTGGTTTATAGAGAGGAGAAGGTTTATGAAAAAAGCGCATATTAAATCAGCAGACAATATTGCCGGATATCTGATGCTGGCGCCGTGGCTGTTTGGATTTATACTGATGTGGCTGATTCCGATGGGAATTTCCATTTTTTATTCTTTTACGGATTTTAATTTGTTAAATACACCGTCATTTGTTGGTTTGAGCAATTACATACGTGCATTTACTGGGGATGAGACGTTCTGGCAGGCATTGAAAGTGACGTTTGTGTATGTTCTGGTTCTTGTGCCGCTGCGTATGGCGTTTGCCCTTTTTGTTGCCATGCTGCTGAATAAAAAACATAAAGGGCTGGGCCTGTACCGTACACTTTACTATATTCCGTCCATTATTGGCGGAAGTATAGCAGTTTCTGTTGTTTGGAAGCAGATTTTTGGAAACCAGGGTGTGGCGATGGCGCTTTTAGAATTGTTTGGAATACACCAGAAAGTATCATTTCTCGGAAACACGAAGACGGCGCTTGGTGTCATTATCGTGATGGGTGTCTGGCAGTTCGGGTCGTCTATGCTGATCTTTTTATCTGCTTTGAAGCAGATACCGGCTTCTTTATATGAATCTGCTATGGTTGACGGAGCAAAACCAGGGCAGGTATTTATAAAAATTACGCTGCCAATGCTGAC
>CANTHI010000578.1 GCA_947653505.1 uncultured Eubacterium sp. | reverse complement strand
CATGTACGACAGCACATGACCTGAATGCGAGCGCGATTCTGACTGTTACAAAGATTCAGCTGTCTGCCTACCTTTTCGTCCATCGTACAGCCAATGATCTGACAGCCCGGACGATATCTGGAAATCATACGCGCAGACGTGCCAGTCTTTGTAACAGTCAGAATCGCGCTCGCATTCAGGTCATGTGCTGTCGTACATGTAGCATGGCAGATTGCATCTGTAATATTCGTACTGGCCTTATGGTCATAACCAAAAAACCGCTTGCGGTAATCAATATCCTGTTCCGTCCGCGTCGCGATACGCACCATCGTCTGCAGGGATTCTACCGGATATTTTCCCGCTGCCGTTTCACCGGAAAGCATAATTGCGCTTGTACCGTCATAGATCGCGTTTGCCACATCCGTTGTTTCTGCTCTGGTCGGCCGTGGATTTTTCATCATGGAATCCAGCATCTGCGTCGCCGTAATCACCTTCTTGCCAGCCTCATATACCTTTTTAATAATCATCTTCTGGATCACAGGCACTTCCTCGCTTGCGATCTCCACACCCATATCCCCGCGGGCAATCATAATCCCATTGGACGCCTCAATAATTTCATCAATGTTATCCACACCCTCACGGTTTTCTATTTTCGATATAATTTCAATGCTCTTTCCGCCATTTTCATCCAGTATCCTGCGAATCTGACGTACATCATCCGCACACCGTACAAAAGAAGCAGCGACAAAATCAAAATCCTTCTCAATGCCAAACAAAATATCCTGTCTGTCCTTTTCACTGACATAAGGAAGCGATAAATGCACCTCCGGCACATTGACACCTTTGTTATTCGACACAATTCCGCCATTGATCACACGACAGATAATATCCCTGTCCTCAATAGCCTCCACCTGCATGGCAATTAAACCATCATCTAATAAAATCCGTTTTCCCACAGAAACATCTTTGTACAAATCCTGACATGTAATCGATACCTGCTCTTCATTTCCTTCGACTTCACCAGAACAAAGACGGAACAACTGGTCCGGCTGCAGCTGTACTTTTCCTTTTTCAAACGATTTTACCCGGATTTCCGGTCCCTTCGTATCAAGCAGCGCGGCAATCGGCTTCTGGAATCTCGTACGGGCTTCCCTGAGTGCATTCAGACGCTGCTCATGTTCCTCATAATTTCCATGAGAAAAATTAAATCTCGCAACGCTCATCCCCTCCTGAATCAGCGCATCCAGCACTCCCGGCTGGTCAGTAGCTGGTCCCAGCGTACAGATGATTTTTGTTTTTGTCATGATGATTCCTCCTTGTAATTATATTTATTTTAAATGAAATATATTCTCTTTAACCCGGCCTTATCTGCTTTTATCAAAATGATCAGCCGCTTCCCTGATATCATGATATAAAGGCCCGTTTCCTTTTCCAAGATCCAGCCCTGCGGCTATAGCGTGCGTTACATATGCTTTTGCGCTCCGTACACTGTCCTGCAGTGTCCTGCCCTGTGCAAGGCAGCAGGCTATGGCCGAAGACAGCGTACAGCCAGTCCCATGTGTATTCGGATTTTCAATCCGCTGCGACCGCATCCGGTAAAACTGCCCGCCATCATACAACAGGTCATCCGCCGCATCTGGCAGATGGCCGCCTTTGCAAAGCACGGCACAGCCATATGTGTCAGAAATAATTACAGCCGCACGCTGCATAGCTTCAAAATCCCTAACCTCAATCCCTGCCAGCCGCTCTGCTTCCGGAATATTCGGCGTCAGAACCGACGCCAGTCCAAACAGTAGTTTCTGCGCCGCACACAGCGCCCTTTCACTCATCAGCCCCGTGCCACTCGTAGATACAAGCACAGGATCAATCACAATATTTTTTGCGTGATATCCGGAAAGCCTGTCACTGATTACCTGCACTGCCGCTTCCTCCAATATCATGCCAATCTTGACTGCAAGCGGAACAATATCCGTAAAAACAGCATCTAACTGCGCCGCAATCATCTCCGGCTTTACCGGCTCTAAAGCAAAAACACCCGTTGTATTCTGTGCAGTCAGCGCCGTAACGACACTCATGCCATATGCACCGTGCGCCATTATGGTCTTAAGATCCGCCTGTATGCCGGCGCCACCACTACAGTCACTTCCGGCTATTGTTAAAACTGGATTTATATGGTTCATATCGAAAGGCACCTGACACTTTCTCTTATAATATTTCGGCAACGCTATCCATCCAAAGCTGCCTGCCCGGCTGCGTGAACGCAGAGCTGCTGTAAAGTCAAATTTCTGCTAATAATAATATATCCTTTCAATTATGTGTTGTCAATAGTCAATACATTGTACGGGATGGCCTTCCAGATGCCGAATGAGGGAACCGGAACAATGAAACAGGGGCGGTTCCCCATAAGCGCGAACTTAAGTGGAAATGCAACCATTTACATAAAAATGTTACGTATTGGCTATGCGGACGCAGGGAGAGGAAATTTGCCCCGTCTGCTGTGTCCGCTCCAGAATGCAGGAAGCCCTAAGTATTCTGCTTCCAGTTTGTGGTACCGGACGGGCGCGACACCTACTTCGCTTCTGGCGTCCCGCCAGCAGCTAAAGGTGCCGCTTCGGCTTCGCCGCCTGTGTACAGAGCAGAATACTAAGGGCTTCTAACATTCTTCCGAAGCCACAGCAGACGGGGCAAATTTCCTCTCCCAGCTGATTTTCACAGGCT
>CANTHI010000577.1 GCA_947653505.1 uncultured Eubacterium sp. | reverse complement strand
TCCTTTTTTTATACAATAAATTTATCAAAAATGCAAGAAAAAATTTCAGGGGAGGAATTTAAAATGCCAAAGATTACGAAAATGGAAGTGTATCCGGTAGCCGGAAAAGACAGTATGGAGCTGAATTTAAGTGGGGCACATGCGCCATTTTTTACAAGGAATATTGTGATCCTGCATGCAGACAACGGAGAGATGGGCATCGGTGAGGTACCGGGTGGAGAAAAAATTACAAATGCATTAAAGGAATGCGTTCCGATTGTCGAGGGCACAGAGATTGCGCAGTACAAGAGCATGCTGTTAAAGGTAAAAGCCCATCTGGATGCAAAAGGTGAAGCGGACGTACGTGGAAACCAGACCTTTGACCTGCGTACGGGAGTGCATGTCGTAACTGCGATTGAAGCTCCATGTCTGGATCTGTTAGGAAAATATCTGGGTGTACCAGTATGCGAACTGCTGGGCGACGGACAGCAGCGTGACAAAGTCCGGATGCTTGGGTATCTGTTTTTTGTCGGCGACCGCAAAAAAACGGATCTGCCGTACGATTCGGAGCCGGACTCTGACTGCGAATGGTATCGTCTGCGTAATGAGGAAGCGCTGGATGCGGAAACCATTGTCGCAATGGCACGGGCAACAAAGGAAAAATATGGATTTGCTGACTTTAAGTTAAAAGGCGGCGTGTTAAAGGGTGATGAGGAAATGAAGGTCATCCGCGCAATGAAAAAGGCATTTCCGGACGCCCGCATCGATCTGGATCCAAATGGCGGATGGCTGTTGGAAGAAGCGGTGCAATATGTCAAAGGAATGCAGGGAATTTTAACGTATTGTGAAGATCCGTGCGGAGCAGAAGGGGTGTATTCCGGCCGTGAGATCGTCAGTGAATTTCGCAGAAGAACAGGATTTCCGACAGCTACAAACATGATTGCAACTGACTGGCGGGAAGTTGGTCATGCGCTGGAGTCACAGGCTGTAGACATTATTCTTGCAGATCCGCATTTCTGGACAATGAGCGGGTCGGTACGGGTCGCGCAGATGTGTCATGATTTTGGCTACACATGGGGTTCCCATTCGAACAACCATTTTGATATTTCCCTGGCAATGTTTACACAGGTCGGTGCAGCAGTGCCGGGTGAATACAATGCGCTGGATACCCACTGGATCTGGCAGGAAGGCAGAGAACGGCTGACAAAAGAACCGCTTAAAATTGTAGATGGATGTGTGGCAGTGCCGGATAAACCAGGACTTGGCGTGGAGGCGGATATGGAGCAGATTTTAAAGGCACATGAACTGTACAGGGAACGCTGTCTTGGCGGCCGGGACGACGCAGCCGGCATGCAGTATCTGATTCCGGGCTGGAAATTTGATGCAAAAAAACCTTGTCTGGTACGGTAGAAAATACGGGCAGGGATGAATCTGCCCCGTATGATGCAAAATCATGTACAGGTGTTCCGGATATCCAAAGTAACGCCTGTTCCACCAGTATTTAGTTCTTATTGTGCAAATACAACAATCTGTCACAGGATGCCCTTTCCATTTTACAGATATTTGTTACAAAAAAGGCAGGAAATTTTCTGGTATTTTGTAATATATGCTTGGCAAAAGTCTGAAATCCGCCGATATAAATTTATAGATATTTTCGTAATCGGATTTTCACACAAAAGAAGCAGGGGGAGGGCAGAGCAAATGAATTTAAACGGGATAAATGTTTTGGATATTTTAGATATGATAAAACAGTTGTATGCAACAGACCAGCTGTATGGTTACACAGAAACGGAAATCGCAAAGCTAAAAGAAAATACTGGTGCGCTGCCGGATGTACTGGAACAGTTCTGGCGTGAAGCAGGCGCTACGCCACAGCTGCATCAGGGGCAGGATGCGTGGATCCGTCCGTCGGATTTTGGAAAGCAGGACTGGCTGAATGACAGTGAATATCTGATTCTGCTAAATGAAAATCAGGGTTGTTGTCAGGCAGGAATCCGGCGGACAGAACTGGCAGAAGCCGATCCGCCAGTCTATGTGACAATGGACCGGAAGAACTGGAAAGTCTGTGCAGGAACGGTCAGTGAGTTCCTAAAAGCGGCACTGGCTTATGAAGCGGTATTTGCATTTTCCTATCAGTCGGATGATTTTATACGCTGGCTTACCGAAGATGAGCTGGCGGTTATTCAGTCCGGGCTGGAACGTAAGACCTATGAGCTGCATGGATGGATTGAAATGGATATGAGCTTTTACAGCAATGCATATGATCATATGGTCGTTGTGATGGACTGCGGCGATCTGGAGGTTATTTATGGGGCAGCCAGTGAAAAAGCATATAAAAAGCTGATGGAGGTCATGGAAGGGCTCGGGGAAGCGGAAAGCTGATTTCCATGTCTTCTTTGCGTTTAATGTACAGCAAAAGAATTTTCTGTACATTATTTGCCAAATACATTATAATAAATATGAAACAACGATGTATTTGAAACGGCAACTTTGAGTATGCAGGAAGGAGCTAACTATGAGCAATTTTGTAATTACAATCGGACGTGAGTTTGAAAGTCTTGGAAAAAATGTCGGACTGAAATTAAGCGAAACGCTGGGCATCCCATGTTATGATAAAGAACTGTTAAGCAGGGCAGCAAAAGAAAGCGGTTTATGTGAGGAGATTTTCCATTCACAGGATTCTTCTTCAGCCAGTTTTTTGATCGTATCAAACTGTGCC
>CANTHI010000576.1 GCA_947653505.1 uncultured Eubacterium sp. | reverse complement strand
TGAATATGAGATCGCGATCCGCAAACGGGCAGAACGGATTCCGCTGCAGTATATAACGGGTGAGCAGGAATTTATGGGGCTGAATTTTAAAGTAAATTCCAATGTGCTGATTCCAAGACAGGATACGGAGACACTGGTCGAAGAGGCGTTAAAAATCTGTCAGCCGGGTATGCGTCTTTTGGATCTTGGCACCGGTTCCGGCTGTGTCATTATCAGTCTGATGAAAAACGCACACGGGATGACGGCTATCGGCAGTGATATTTCCAAGCAGGCGCTGCTGGTTGCCAAAGAGAATGGAAAAATCCATGAGGTGGATATCGAATGGGTGCGGAGCAATCTGTATGAAAATATAAGCGGGCGGTTTGATCTGATCGTTTCCAATCCGCCTTATATCGCGCAGGCAGATATTCTCGGACTGATGCCGGAGGTACGTGATTTTGAACCGGTAGGAGCGCTGGACGGCGGTACTGACGGACTGGATTTTTACCGTCAGATCGTAGCGCAGAGCAAAGATTATCTGAATCAGGATGGCTATCTGTATCTGGAGATCGGGTACGATCAGGGACCGGCAGTGACCAATATGATGTGCGCGGCCGGTTACAGGGAGGTAGCGGTGATCAAAGATCTGGCGCATCATGAACGTGTGGTAAAAGGACGGATCTAGGCGCTGTACGGACCGCGGATGTAAACGGCAGGGGACTGTACGCAAATACAGTTTCTGACGATGCAGGAAGAGAAGAGTTGGAGGAAAATGATGTTTGATAGATTAGAAGATCTGCTGCTCCGGTACGAAGAGGTCATGAACCAGCTGAGTGAGCCGGACGTGGCGAATGACACAAACCGGTTTCGGAACCTGATGAAGGAGCAGAGCAATCTGGCGCCGATTGTCGAAACTTACGAAGCATATAAAAAAGCAAAGCGCAACATCGATGACAGCCTGCTGATGCTGGAAGAAGAATCTGACGAGGAACTGCGCGAGCTGGCAAAGGAAGAGCTGAATGACGCAAAAGCAGAAGCAGCCGGAATGGAAAATAAGCTGAAAATACTGCTGCTTCCCAAAGATCCAAATGACGAAAAAAATGTGATCGTCGAAATCCGTGCAGGCGCAGGCGGCGATGAGGCAGCTTTATTTGCGGCAGAAATTTACCGGATGTATGTCCATTACGCGGAAAGCTGCCACTGGAAAATAGAAACGCTGGAAATCGAAGAAATTGGCATCGGCGGCATGAAATCCGTCAATTTTATGGTATCCGGGCAGGGCGCTTATTCCAGACTCAAATATGAATCCGGTGTCCACCGCGTCCAGCGCGTGCCAGAGACGGAGTCGCAGGGCCGCATTCATACGTCCACAATAACCGTAGCCGTTATGCCCGAAGCAGAAGAAGTAGACGTTCAGATCGATGAAAAAGATATCCGTATCGACGTCATGCGTGCCTCTGGCAACGGCGGGCAGTGCGTCAACACGACAGACTCTGCAGTACGGCTGACCCATTACCCGACGGGGATTGTAATCTACAGCCAGACAGAAAAATCCCAGCTGCAGAATAAGGAAAAGGCATTCGCGCTGCTGCGCGCAAAATTATATGATCTGGAGCTGCAGAAAAAACAGGACGCGGAGTCCGAGGCACGCCGCAGCCAGATCGGCACCGGCGACCGCTCGGAGAAAATCCGGACGTACAATTTCCCACAGGGACGTGTAACCGATCACCGGATTAATCTGACTCTGTATAAGCTGGATAAGATTATGAATGGAGATATTCAGGAGATTATTGATGCCTGCATTGCGGCTGACCAGGCGATACGGCTGAGCAGACTGAATGAGTCGTAAGCTGGCCTGCGATACAGCCGGGCGAATGGAATGAGTCGTAAGCTGGCCGGAAATAACGGGCATGAAATCCAATCCGGTATTTCATAAGACAAGGACACTTTTCTAAAGGAAGATTTTAGGAAAGTGTCCTTTCTTAATCTTATAGCCGGCTCAAAATAAAAACGCTTTTCGTTATATCTGCAGCAGCCGGTAGTTTTTGCTTTAGAACTAATGTTTCATACCAGATATCCGATATAGCTATTAAGATATGCAATAATCCGGGGTGATAATCCGGGAAGGGTGGTGAAGATTATGGCGGTATCTGTACAGCACAATTTAAGCGCACGGAACACAGATCGTCAATATGGGATCGTAACGGAAAATCTTGCAAAATCTTCTGAAAAACTGTCAAGTGGTTTCCAGATCAATCGTGCGGCAGATGACGCATCGGGTCTGACAATCTCTGAAAAAATGCGAAGACAGATTCGTGGTTTACAACGGGCAGCAAAAAATATTCAGGAAGGAATATCTCTTTGTCAGATTGCGGATGGCGCTCTTAATGAGACACATGCAATCCTGCAGCGGATGAACGAGCTTGCCGTACAGGCAGCTAACGACACGAACAAAACAGAAGAACGGGACGCGATCCAAAACGAGACAGATGCTTTGCTCGATGAGATTGACCGGATTGCCAATACAACAGCATTTAATGAAAAAATATATCCGCTGCATGCGGGAAATGTAAAATCAGTTACATTATCGGGCGCACTAAGCGGAGATCTGACGATAGAGGAATATACGCAGAAATCTACGTTTTATTATCATACAAGCAGACCAAATGTCGATATCACTTAAACGCAGGCTGTTATATGCGGTTTTATAAATATTGCCGTGGCTGGCG
>CANTHI010000575.1 GCA_947653505.1 uncultured Eubacterium sp. | reverse complement strand
AGAATACTTAGGGCTTCTTACATTCTGGAGCGGACACAGCAGACGGGGCAAATTTTCTCTCCCAGCGTCCGCATAGCCGATACGCAACACTTTCATGTAAATTGTTACATTTTCCACTAAAGTTCAGGCATGTGTAGTAATTTCCAGGCCGCAGCCATCTATTTCCATTGAAATACAGCTTCATCTATTGTATAATTTCTATTATATTACAGGTTTTGCAGATATTCCTGTAATCAGATATACACGGTCATGAAGGACTGCCAGTTTCCCATATGTTTGGGAACGTAATGCATCAGGCAGTAACAGATTTTATGGTTCGTGCACATAATATCTATATTTAGCAACTATATTTAATAGAAAGGAAGTATTACAAAATGAAGTTTAAATTTGTATCCATTTTGCTTGCGCTGTGTACCGCAGCAGGTTCCATGACAATGCCGGCGCTTGCGGTAAAGGCACAGGCTGCTGCGGAGGAAAGCCTTGTACCATCTGGCGCTAAAGAAAACGGTGCAGCAGCAGAAGAGAATGGCGCTGACAATAAAAATACACAGGAAGACTATACATACAAAATTATGTCCGATCAGACGATCGAAATTACCGGCTATCAGGGAACCGATACCGCACCTGTCATTCCTGGTACGATAGAAGGCAAACCGGTTACAAGTATCAAAAGTTATGCGTTTGCAAGGCTGGACAATCTGGAAACACTCACGATTCCTGATAGTGTTACACGCATCGGGGAAGGCGCTTTTTCCGAAATCAGAAGTCTGAAAAGCATAACGCTTCCAAAAGGTGTGACTTCCATACCGGATTATGTATTTACCGGCTGTGAAAACCTGAAACAGGTAATATTCCCGGAAGGACTGAAATCTATTGGCGAAAGTGCGTTTTCCGCCTGCAGAAGTCTGGAAAGCGTCACACTGCCGGACAGTCTGCGTAATATTGATTTCTCTGCTTTTTCCAGCTGCTCATCACTTCGCAGTATTTCTTTTCCAAAAAATCTGGAAGTCATTGGAGAAGATTCATTTCTGGGCTGTAAAAATCTGAAAAATGCAGAGTTTTCAGAAGGGCTGCGGTTAATTTCAGAAGGCGCCTTTGCAAACTGCAGCAGTCTTCAAAGCATCACACTGCCGGTCAGTGCAAAAGAAATCGGACAAAATGCTTTTTCTGGCTGCGACAGTCTGAAAGAGGTCATCTATGCAGGCAGCAAAGCAGCTCGTAAAAAGATGCTGATCATCGGACAGGGAAATACACAGCTGCTGCAGTCTGTCATTACTTACAGCAACGGAAAATCCGAAGTATTTGCACCGAAAAAAGGTACAAAATTAAAAGACGGCAGCAATACCTATCAGATCAAAACGGACGTATCCGAAGCCGCATTCGTAAAAACAACTGCGAATACCGCAAAAATAACGGTTCCGGCATATGCAACGATTGACGGCATCCGGTATTCGGTAGCATCTGTAACAAAAAATGCGTTTCTGAACAATAAAAAAGTAACAAAAATTACAATAGAAGGCGATATTAAATCTGTTGGCAAAGCAGCATTCCGTGGCTGCACAAAACTGGGTACCATTATCATCCGCACAAACCGTCTGGAGTCCGTAGGCGCAAATGCATTCAGCGGTATCCGGCCGGATGCAAAGATCAGGGTATCCAATGTACATCTGAAAGCTTATAAAAAACTGCTGAACAATAAAGGACAGGGAAGCAGAGTGAAAATCCTGGGTTATTAATTCCGAATGAATTTTTATTTTCTGCTTTTGAGATGTATTCTAAGAATGGGACTGCCGGAAAATCTGGCAGTCCTTTTTTTGCAACACTTGGATAAAGTAGTATCATACAATTACAGAAAATGTTTTCATGGAAAATTATAAAGCTATGTGGTAAAATAATGATTAATACTGATTACGGAAATACTTCTACAATCCATCACACAACAGACAAACAGAGAGGAGCGGCCACACAGCATGAAACAATTTCATATCATGTATACAGATGCAGATACCTTCCAGAAAGAACTGATTACCCTGCAGAAACAGTGTACAGCTCACCGGAATACGAACCTGCTGTTTCAGATCTATTCTACCATATTAGACAAAGAACCTGTCCATACGCTCTGCGGTATACTGGAACAGGTATTTCCGGATGCACCCTATATGGGATGTTCGACCAGCGGAAACATCACAGACTGTCAGGTGTCCGCTGCTGTCACCGTCATCTGTACCGTATTTGAAGATCCGGATACCCAGGTTCTTGTGCTGCAGTATGATACCGCAGCTTCTTCGATTGATGAGATCACGCAGGAAATCATAAACGAGACTACCATCCATCCTTGGATCAAAGCGCTGGAGCTTTACTGCACGGTACCGGAGGAATCCACTACACAGTTTTGTGTCCAGCTAAAGGATATCCGTCCGGATGTACAGATTTTTGGAGGCATTGCGTGCAGTGAGGATATTACGAGCTCTGATTCCATCGTATTTTCCAAAGATGGCGGCTGTGGCGAAAATGCCGTTGTATTTGTACTGTACGGCGGCAGCCAGTTTCATGTAGAGGCTATGAATATTACCGGATGGAAACCGCTTGGCAGAAAATTTCATGTGACAAAATCATATGGCAGAATTTTGCAGGAGCTGGACGGCATACCTGCATATGAGATTTACCGCAAATATCTGAAAATCGAAAATAACGAAAATTTCTTTTATC
>CANTHI010000574.1 GCA_947653505.1 uncultured Eubacterium sp. | reverse complement strand
AACTCGCGGTATTACTTGGACGATTGAGCCGGGGTGGACCTATATGATTTCTGTGCGCACTACGGCCGCCTATATAATGCAAAACTCACAAAAACTCCAAAACTTTATCACCAGGATATTGAGCAGGGTGCTGTCAATAACCGGATTTTTGGTGTCATATGCTGTATGAAACATCTTTTTGTGGGCGGCAGGCATTGGGTAGAGTTCCTTGACGATACGGGAGTGCTTTTCAGCAAATATCCCCATGTAAATATAGCCACGATGGGTTTTACGGAAAACTGGCGGGAGTTTTTGGAATGCTGTTGACCGGGGTATTCCGATAAGTTGCATCGCTTGCCGGCAGGGAAGAGTTGTCCGCGGGCCAGATTGAAAAGCTCAAAAAATGGTAAACGATCTGGAGCAAGGAACAGACAGAAAAAATAGACAGAAAAAATAGACAGAAAAAACAGACAGATAAAAGGAGTTTTTATGAAAGCAAAAAGTTTTATCAGCGAATTTAGGGATTTTATTTCCCGTGGAAATGTTATGGATATGGCTGTCGGTGTTTTAATCGGTGGTGCATTTTCAGGCATTGTCACATCGTTGACAGAGGATGTGATTTCACCGGTACTGGGTTTGTTTGGCGGTATGAATTTTGACCAGTTATCGGTGAATATTTTAGGAGAAGTGACATTAAACTATGGAAAGTTTGTTACTGCAGTTGTCAATTTTCTGTTAATGGCGATGATTATTTTCCTGATGCTGAAAGGGCTGAATGCATTGCAGGCGAAAGCTGCGAAGCTGGCGCATCTGGAGAAAGAAAAAGAAACGCCGCCAGCTCCGGCTGTGAAGACATGCCCGTATTGCATGATGGAGATTCCAATCGGCGCGGTGCGCTGCGGACATTGTACATCACAGCTGGAAGAGGAAGGATCCGCAGAGCCGGAGCCGGCTGGTGATCCGGCATGACGACGAAGGGACTGCCAGCTGGCAGTTCCTAAGCTTCTTCCCACAATTCTGCGCCAAGCAGCTGCATTTCTTTTTGTACATTTTCCATTGCTTTTGCAACTTCTTCCACAGCATCTGCCTGATGCTCTGTTGAAGTGCTGATGCCTTCGGCAGACGACATGGAGGTCTCTGACATTTGTCTGATCTTTTCGATAAATTCCAGCAACTGTTCTTTAATTACAAGAATATGTTCAAGCTCTGCTTCCAGTACGCCGGATACCTGTACGACATCTTCGGAAGAATCCGCGATATCGTGAAAAATCCGTACAGTTGCTTTCAGCTGTTCATTTGACTGTTCTACGATGACATTGTTATGATCAATGACATGACGGGTTTCTTCCACGGTATCCAGAATATCTTTTAAAATGGCGTCGATGTTCTGCGTTGCGTCGGCAGATTCTGAGGAAAGCTTGTTGATTTCCTCTGCGACAACCGCAAAGCCCTTTCCGGCTTCTCCGGCTCTGGCAGCTTCAATCGCGGCATTTAACGCGAGGAGATTGGTCTGCTGTGCAATCTGGTGGATGCTGTCCACAATTTCGCCAATATGGGCAGATTTTTCAGAAAGCGCCTGTACACCTTCAGATACTTTCTGGGTGGATTTTGTATTTTCATCAAATTTTTCTGTCAGATCAGAGATGGCAGAAAGACCGTCGTTGTTTTTCTCACGCATTTTGTCCATGCTTGTAATGGTGTTATTGACATGTCCTTCAGACTGCAGGATCTTTTCATTGAGATGCTGAAAAATATCTACGCTGGAATTTACCTCATCTATCTGTGTATGTGCGTTATTGGAAATTTCTTCGGTAGAAGTCGCAATTTCGGTAGCGCTTTCTTCAAAATGATGCAGCGATTCATAGATTTTTTCGGATGAATGCTGGATTTCATCAAACGTATTGCGGACATTTTCCAGTATTTTCAGTGTCTCGGTTTCTTTTGTCTCTACAGTCTGAAACAGGGCAAGTGTCCGGTTGACGATCATAGCGGAAGCAGTTGCTGCCAGTATGTATACCATCCAGATAAAGATCCAGATCGAAAGTGAATACATCGCAAAAAACTGGTCCGGGCGCAGAATCATGGCAATGACATTAGGCAAAATCGTCATGACAGTGCAGACTCCGATGATGGACAGGTCATAATACGGAATGGCTAAAAATAATATAAGAAAATAGGCTTCTGCCATAGCCCCGAATACGTCGGGTGTGGAAAAAGAAAGTACGACAGCTCCAATGGCAGGCAGAGCAGAAATGTAAAAATATTTTGCGTATTTACCAAGCGGCTTTTCCAATATACGGATAAGCAGACCGGCAAGTGAAATCAAAAGAGCCACGATGTCCTTTACGGTTCCGTTGTTAAAAAGCAGCACATAAGTAAACGCTACGACCGGAATAGCTACGAGAAACAGGAACATAATAAGATTCTGGCGTTTTTCTTCGTTTTTCAGGATTTCTAATTCCATAACAATTCTCCCTTCTTATCTGCAATTGTTTGATATCTAAGTAGATTATAGTTCAAAAAGTGAAAAAATGCAATGAGTGAATGCGGGCGGACAGAAGGAAGATGGCTGCGGGATAGGTGGGACCGTTCGGATGAGGTGATATATTTTGAGGAATTGGACGCTGGGAGTCAGCATCATAGGAGCAAACTTAAGAGGAGAATGCGCGAACTTAACCAGAAGTAAATGCAACAATTTACATAAAAATGTTACTTTTTGGCTGCGCGGACGCTGGATGAGG
>CANTHI010000573.1 GCA_947653505.1 uncultured Eubacterium sp. | reverse complement strand
TCATCGGTGGACAACTGTTTGGGACGGCTATTTTCGGACACATGCATGATTGCATTGATTTGAGCTGATTTTGTGTATCTTTATACAATGCTGAAAGAAACTGTTTTAGAGCGATGCATAGGCAAAGCAGATATGAAACCTGCTTTCTTTTCTCGTTATTAATGCGTAACGCTTAGACTGCTTTCGCGCATAATATATTCTATTACTGCATCCCGTGGTATCTTCCATTTTTTTCCAATGCGGAAGCCTTTCATGGCACCATGATTCAAGAGTTCATAGGTACGGTTCATTCCAATCATTAAGATTTCAGATACCTCTTCTGCAGTCAGAATGTCCTGGTATTGGTTCAGCATACGTTAGTCTCCTTTCTTAAGTATGTCATTTTATTAAAATGTTAACAGTCTTCTCACAATTAAATAAAACTGGTTCATGTAACCAGAGCTTATTTAACGAAAGGAGAGCTGCTACAATGACATTTACAATAGGACTTGATATATACGGATATACAGAAAAGCCGCAGAAGGCAGAAATAGCAGGAATAAGCAGGAGAGTTGCGCAGAACATGCAAGAACTGGAGCTGGAGGAACTGGCAGACCTGATTGGAAATAAGGGACATGCATTTCTGCCGGCTTTGATGAATGGGAGCAGAAAAAGAGAAAATTTTCAGTCCATGCAGTGGTTTGCACTGGACTTTGATAAAAGAATCTGTTTCAAGAGAATATATGAGCGTTCAGTGGAAAGTGGAATGCATATTTCATTTGCTTACCGTACGTTCAGCTCAAATGAAAAAGAAGAGCGGTTTCGTATTGTATATATACATGAGGTACCAATAGCAGACAGACAGACGGCAGAAATGATGCTGGATATGATGCTCAGGGTGTTTCCGGAAGCAGACGGATGCTGCAGGGATGTTTCAAGAATGTTTTTTGGAGGAAAAGGTATTATTTATAAGGATGTAATGGCACGTTTTAATCTGGTGGAATTAAAAAATGCTTTTACAAAAGCAGCCGATACAGGAGATAACCTGAGAAGAAATATCAAAGCTTTTGCAAAAAAGCATGGTATACAGGTTACGAATGGCCAGATGGTAATGGGAAGGCTGAGTGATTTTGCATTGTTTGACGGAAAATGGTTTTTAGATAATATTATATATATAGGAGAAAACCAAAATCCGTCATTTTTTGTGGTCAGATACAGTAACCTTCAACCAGTTAAAACGTGCCTGCCGAAAAAACAGCAGATTGATATAAACTGTGCAGGAAACTGCAGGTTGCTTTGTGACTTTGCTGCAGGTATGGAACTAGGGCATGATGCAAAATTCGCATTGGCAGATAATCTTCAATATCTGCATGGCGGGAAGAAATTTTTCTTGGAAAAGATCGGGAACATGGATGGGTCAGAAAAATATGAGAAATGGAAAAGGGATTTCAAGTATATGGCAGGATACATGCCAAAGAGGTGCAGTCCAGATTTCTGCGCATATTATGAAACCTGCGACCATGCCGGAACCATACTGCAGACCTTATGCCTGGACAAGAAAATAAAACGTATCAGTGAAATGAAGCTTTACACCCTGGAAGAAGCATATCAGACGCTTATGGATAATTTGCAGGCTGCGTTTGAGTCTGAATGTGAAGGGATCCATCTGATCCGGGCGCAGACAGCCATGGGAAAAACGAGGGCTTATGTGGAAATGGTATGCAGAAATGGCAAGACACGGTTTATCATAGCGTGCCCAACCAATAAATTAAAAAAAGAAGTGGCACAGACGCTGGAGTTAAGCGGTGTGGAATGCTTTGTCACGCCAAGCGTCCAGGGAAATCCAATGGTGTCGGAGGAGACGTCATGCCTGATTTCAGAATATCATGAAAGCGGCCTGCATAATATGGGCAGGAAAGTGTTAAAAGAATATCTGGAAGAAATTCCAGAGGAGCATATGGCGCAGAAGGAAGAAGTACAGCGGATTATCAAAGGACTGGATGGGATACAGGATGAAAGGGTCATTGTCACTACACATGCATTTCTGCTGCAGATGCCGAAAGATTTTATGAAACGTTATACAGTAATCATTGACGAAGATATCCTGCAGCTACAGATATTTACAAAGACCTGTGAAGTCAGCGTAACTGCACTGCAGAAGGCAGTACAGAGTACCGGGAGCGGGATTGCGGATATTGCGAAAGAGATACTGCAGTCCCAGGCGGGGGAATACCGGAAAATAAAGCCGCAGCCGTATGGAAGGCGTTTTTCTGAGCAGGAGTTAGACGATATAGGGACTGCTGGGGATGGAAACTTAAATGATCTGTTGTTGGCGGGCAGTTATGTGCGCCGGATAGAAAATGGAAGGGAGTTTGTTAGCTATTTCTGTCCGCAGAAGCTGCCGAAACAGAAAT
The DNA here is from genome assembly GCA_947653505.1 of uncultured Eubacterium sp. The sequence goes on along the minus strand of CANTHI010000573.1, from coordinate 346 downwards.
ATATCCTGCTGTCCGCTACTTTAAATGAAGAGATCTATCAGGCATATTTCAAAGAAGTGATGCAGGTGATCACATATCCAGAGAAAAAAGCAGCATATACGGGTAGGCTAAAACAGTTTACATACCATTCACTGGGGAGGGGCGACCTGCAGAAGAAACTGGCAGTTTTTGATATTGCGAAGGAATGTATGAAACAGGAGAATCCGCAGATTATTACATTTAAAGATAGAGGAAGATGGAATAATTATGATCTTCATTTTGGGAATGCATCTGGAACAAACGTGCTGGAGGGGAACGAGAAGAAGCTGAAAACACGGAAGAATAAAAATAACACCAAAAGAAGGCT
>CANTHI010000572.1 GCA_947653505.1 uncultured Eubacterium sp. | reverse complement strand
TTGAAAATGTATCTGAGAAACATTCTGGCATTTCAAATGGAGTATGCCCGTGTGGGGGAAAAATATGTAACACTGGATAGGAACGATTACATCCGGTCTCTGCAAAAAATAAAATACAGGAAAGTACTTGATTTTTTCAGGTCTCTGTTGTAGAGTAATTCTGATAGAAAAGCAGCATTACGGAATAGTGAAATCATGAAAAGGTTTCAGATAAAAGGAGAGAAGAACATGAAAAAAGAACCGTTTGTAACAAAGGAACAGCTGGAAGAGATTGTAAAGCAGTTTCCTACACCGTTTCATTTGTATGATGAAAAAGGAATCCGTGCAAATGCGCAGGCAGTAAAGGAAGCGTTTTCCTGGAACAAAGGGTTCCGGGAATATTTTGCGGTAAAGGCGGAGCCGAATCCGTTTATTATTCAGATCTTAAAAGAGTATGGCTGTGGCTGCGACTGTTCTTCCATGACAGAACTGATGCTTTCGGATGCAATTGGAATCCGCGGGGAAAATATCATGTTTTCTTCTAATGAGACACCTGCGCAGGAGTTTCAGTTTGCGGACAGGCTTGGAGCTATTATAAATCTGGACGACATTACACATATTGAGTTTCTGGAGCAGACGATCGGGAAAATACCGGAGACGATCAGCTGTCGTTACAATCCGGGTGGTATTTATGAGGTCAGCAACGGGATTATGGATAATCCGCAGGATGCAAAGTATGGATTCACGAAAGAACAGCTCTTTGAAGGATACCGGATTTTAAAGCAGAAGGGAGCGAAGCGCTTTGGACTGCATTCTTTTCTGGTCAGCAATACCGTTACCAATGATTATTATCCGGCGCTGGCGAAGACTTTGTTTGCACTTGCGGTAGAGATTAAGGAAAAACTGGGGATAACGATCAGCTTTATTAATCTGTCCGGTGGTGTCGGGGTCGCTTACAGACCGGAGCAGGAGCCAAATGATATCCGTGCGATTGGAGAGGGTGTCCATAAAGTATTTGACGAGGTATTAGTTCCGGCAGGACTTGGTGATACAGCTATTTATACTGAAATGGGACGATTTATGACAGGGCCGTATGGCTGTCTGGTGACCAGGGCTGTACATGAAAAGCATACGTATAAAGAATATATTGGTGTGGATGCCTGCGCGGCAAATCTGATGCGTCCAGCCATGTATGGCGCTTATCATCATATTACGGTAATGGGCAGGGAGAATCAGCCGTGTGATCATAAATATGATATTGTAGGTTCATTATGTGAAAATAATGATAAGTTTGCGGTAGACCGTATGCTGCCAAAGATCGAAACAGGTGATTTGCTGGTCATACATGACACGGGAGCACATGGGTTTGCGATGGGATACAATTATAATGGAAGACTCTGGTCCGCGGAAGTGCTGTTAAAAGAAGATGGTACGCCGGTGCTCATCCGCCGTGCACAGACACCAAAAGATTATTTTGCGACATTCGACTGTTTTGATATTTTAAAAGATATGAAATATGATGTGTAATACTGCCACAGGCCGGTATGGTTTCCAAGGGAAGCTGTGCCGGTCTGTGTTTTCAGGAAGGCTTTCGTCTCCAAAAGTTATCGTTATTAATATTATCATTTTCAAAGCTTTAGTTTTCAAAGCTTTTCACATGCGCCAGCACCATCATTGCCAGCTTAAATGTCATGGCGTCTTCAAATTTACGGATATCCAGTCCGAGTATTTTTTCCAGACGTTCCAGACGGTATACAAGCGTATTGCGGTGGAGGTACAGCTGTCTGGCTGTTTCGGAAATATTCAGGTTATTCTCATAAAACTTCTGTATTGTGTTCTGCGTCTCTTCATCCAGATCATCCGGCTGATGCGCGCCGAATACCTCGTATAAAAAAGCGCTGCACAAATCTTTAGGAAGCTCGGCGATCAGACGGCCGATGCCGAGTCTGTCATAGGCGATCGTATCCCGCTCAGCAAAAAAAGTCTGACGGATATGCAGTGCGGTCAGGGCTTCGTGATACAGCCGGCCAAGCTGTGTAAAGCTGTCTGTGGATGTGCTGTAGCCGATATGCGTCTGTACGAGCGCTTCGGCGCGCAGGGTGTCGGCAAGTGTCTGGGCAAAGCGTTTCAGGCAGGAAGCAGTATATTCTGCGTTGTCAGAAGTTGCACCCTTTTTTTTGTGCGCAGCCTTTGCTTCCGGTGTGGACTTGTATTCTTTTAGGATATTGGAAATATCTTTCATAAGCAGCAGGTGGTTTTCGTCCAGTTCACAGCAAAGATCCATCTTATGTCCTGCAAATGCGTGTTCCAGCAGCTGATAAGCGTAAGTACCGGTAAAGCCTTCCTGACATTCGATCACAAATGCGGTCCATGATGCGGCAGACAGCTTCAGCTTCCGGGCCTGACGGTTGATCTCGGAAGCAGTCAGTGCGCCGTTGACCAGATTACGGATAAAACCGGATTTGGTTACGGACTCTTCCTGCGATTCCAGCAGGTGCCTGAGCTGGCAGACTGTCAGCTGGCCGATGGTAAAGGAATCGGGTGCAAAATTGGAAACGAGCAGTATGTAGGAAAGGGTATCAGAGCAGATGACCTTAAAATAATGAAATGCTCCGAGCGACTGGCTGTCTACATCCGAGCTGATAAATTTCTGTATCCGGTCCGTTACTGTCTGGTCTGCATCAGCAAAAGAGGCCAGACAGCATCCTTCGGCGTCGTATAGGAGCATGGGAATCCGTGCGATTTCTGTAATTTCTGCCAGT
>CANTHI010000571.1 GCA_947653505.1 uncultured Eubacterium sp. | reverse complement strand
CTTCCACATTCAGTTTTGCCCCTGTGCTGTCCGTAGCCAGGATATCCAGCCTCACCGAACGGTTCAGCAGGTTCTCCACAAATACCTGGGTGCGGACGTCCAGCACCTTTAAATCCGGCTTTTCCAGCACAATCTGCAATACCAGTTCTATGCTTGCCGTATCTCCCTCAAAACACTTTGTAAGGAAATCATCATCAAGCAGGCGAAAACCTCTTAGTCTCTGTAAATCTTCCTGATGTTTCTGGTCTATCTGTTCCGTCACTGTCAATCTTCCCACCTGCTTTCCCTTCTATTTCGTATCTCCATACTACCATAAACCTCCCGATTTTACAAGCACATGGCTGAGTCCATAAATGGATGGATAAAAGTCTGACTCCTTACATGAAAAATATGCTCTAAATGAGTTCTTCATTAACCATGAGAAACTCTCGTGATTAAGAAGTCGCTTAGAGCATATTTCACTAAAAATTTATAAATACTTATCCATCGTCTTTACCGTTTCAAGCAGCTCCATCATCAGGCGCCCCGCCTGTTCTGCCTTCTGGCTTGTATCTGTTCCAAGCTCCGCCGCCTGCTGTGTGCCCGCCGTCACTTCCTCACTGACTGCGGAAATATGATGGATGCTGTCTACAATTACAAGATTCGACTCCATAATTTCCTCAATCTTTTTATAAATCTCCTGCACATTGGTATGCAGTCCGTCCATGCTGCTGCCAATCTCACCAAACTGTTCACTCGCATTCCCGATCAGTTCATATTCCGTACCCGCCGCCGTCATGACCTGACTGACTGTATTTTTTGCCGCACCCGCATTACTTTTTAATTCCTCTACAATACTTCGTATACTTTCAGTCAGAGCTCTCGTCTCATCCGCAAGTGTACGGATTTCCTCAGACACTACGGCAAAGCCCTTCCCGGCTTCTCCGGCCCTTGCACTTTCAATCGATGCATTCAGCGCCAGCAGATTAGTCTGGCTGGAAATGGAAAAAATATGTTCTGTAATCTCCTCAACCGCTTCCGCGTTGGAAATCAGACTGGCAACAGCCGAAACTACCTGCTCATTTGCTTCTCTTGTCTTTTTGGCCTGATTCTGCAGCGTATCCACCGTCTGTCTCCCTTTGCTGACAACTCCCTGAGAGTTTTTCGCCATTGCAAGCATTTCATCCGACATCTGCTTTGTCTCTGTAATCATACTCTGAATATTTCCGGTCATAACCGTCTGCTGTTCAATACTATCCGCGTTATTGCTGTTTCCTTCGGCGATTCCATCCAGCTCTGATACCGTAGCATCTACATACTGGCTCAGCTGGCTGATATGCTCTGCTGCTTCGGTACAGTTTTCTTTGACCGAACCAGCTATTTTCAGCACCTCATCCAGAAGCTGCGTACTTTTTTCTTTTTCCGCATGAATGTTTGCGATTTTCTTTGCATTATTATCATTGGATATCAGCGTCGTACCACAAAGTACGATCATGTACACCACAATCGAAGCTCCCTGTAGCAGCAGCGATGTGCTATTGATGGGTACTCCGGAATGTGCATGTCCAAGAATCGCCGCAACATAAATCACATCTGCCACATTGATCCCGCCAAATACGACTGCAATTCCCAAAATCAGTTTATAATTATAATACAGGATATAGATGACTGTCAGAGGAAACACCATCATAAACACCAGATCATTCTGTGCGCCAAATACGGCCATTCCATAGACAGCGACATAACCAGCCATAGATACATACGCAAACAACCCGCTATTCTTTTTATGGAAGTATACTGCATAGCAGACTGCCATAGATACAAGCACTGCGATCACAACCATCAGCATAAATCCAAAGCTGATATTTCCCTGCTGATAGTCCCCAATGTAACCAAAGAATAAGAATGAATCAATAATCGTGATAATAATAAGCACAAACCTGTTAACCCGCTTTATCGTGTCAGTTTCTCTTTTCAGGTTTTTTTCTGTTGACATGCCCAGTCTCCTCTCCTGATATTTTGTTTTTGATCACTATGGCCCTGCCTGATTTTTGGGATGGGTCTTTTTTATTATATCAGATCAAATATGAAAGAAAAACTTATTATGGCACTATTTGCACTTTTTTCGGTATCATTTGTTATTTTTCACGGGTCAGGAAGAACCATCCTGCGCCTGCACCCCGGCCCATCATTCACAACCACTCTCCATATCCTGCATCACAGACGCAATCCGGACTGCCGAAGCCATTCCTCCATCCCCATATGTCGGACTTTGTAAAAAATCTTTTGAATCCTGGCTTAATTCCTGATGATCTGATATCACATGCGTTACTTCATTTTCCCATTGATATAGCCTTTCATTTGCTATGGCTTCTATTCCCAACAGCGCGTCTGCCATATGGTCATGATAACTGCCAGCATGTTTTCCGATCATATAGCGCATAAGCTCCAGCCGTTTATTCATGCTTTTTATATTCGGTGAAGCAGGAGCTGTACGATACCAGAGCAGTGGTTTGCCGACAATCCCAATCCATGATTCCGGAGACGTTTCTAACATACTTAAAAAGAAATCCCAGTCTTCAAAACCAGAGCGCATAGATTCGTCATATCCCCCGCATTGTTCAAATAGCTCCCGGCGAAGGATATGCGTCGCCGGACAACAGTTTCGGGATAAAAATGAAGTTATGTTTCCTCCACAAGGACAGACAACGGAATCCAGCAGCCTTTGCTCTCAATGTGGAGCATCTTCTGCTCCTGCATCTCATC
>CANTHI010000570.1 GCA_947653505.1 uncultured Eubacterium sp. | reverse complement strand
TATATTCCTTTGTTTTATATTCCCCCATAACTTCCGGCGTATATGCAGCCCCCTCCGTAATAATGAAATCTGCATCTATGTTTTCCAGATATTCAGATACCAGTTCTGATATTTCCTGATAAATAAGAAATTCCTCTTCGCATTGCACCGATGGATCTCTCATCCAGATTTCTTCCGGTGTCATAGCCATAATTTTTTTGCATACAGGATATCCCCTGTCTGCTGCCCTGGCAGTAAACTCATCTAAAAAATCATCCACCTTGAAATAGTATGCACCATATTCCTCTGAAATCCTTTCCGCAACAGTACTCTTTCCGCTGCAAGGCGAGCCGCCAATAAAAAGAACCCTTTCTTCCATTTCAGAAATCCCCCCTATACTGCAATAATAATGCCTCCGTCATTGGCATACATACTGCTGACACCTGCTGTATCCAGAATAAATATCTCCTTAAAATGCATCACCTGCTCGATTTTCCCGCGGACACGTTCTGCCCGTTTTGGACAGTTGCAGTGGGCAATCGCCAGAATTTTCTTCTCGCAGTCTTTTGTACGCTGCATAATCTCCTGTACCATGCGCTCCAGCGCCTTATTCATCCCCTGCGCCTGTGCCAGCTGACAGATCTCGCCCTCTGGTGTGGAGCCCATGACCGGCTTGATATTGAGCACGTTTGCCACAAACGCTTTCAGATTGCTGAGCCGTCCATTTTTACGAAGTGTTTCCAGCGTCTCCAGTACGAAAAATGTCTGCTGCTCTGCGATATATGCCTCTGTCTGCTCTACCGTCTGTTCAAACGTACATCCCGCTTCTTCCAGCTCCTGTATTTTCATCGCAATCAGAGTCTCCCCGACTGACGCCGAACACGAATTAAATACATACACTTTTTTGTCCGGAAAATCGCTGGTAAACATCTGCTTTGCCGTCTGTGCACTGTTGTATGATCCACTCAGATGCGCGGACAGGGTCACTACATAAACATGTTCTGCCCCACACTGATAGGCATCATAATATCTTTGTGGCGATGGACAGGCCGACTTCGGACAGTTCGGACTCTCCTTTACTTTTCTTAGAAATTCCTCCTGACAAAAGTGCTCGTCATCTACGACATGATACGCATCTACATCCAGCTCCAATGGCACAGACTCAAAATGTATATCCCGCTTTAATTTTTCTGGCAATTCTCCACAGCTGTCTACAACAATTTTATAAATCATAATGTTCCTCCTGCCTGCTCGTGTTTTTATTCTGATTTTGATTTTTATTTATATCATAGCAATATGAATATGATCCGCTATGCTTTTGTCCGCATGTGCATCTATCTATTCTATTATTCATCTCATTTTTACATAGTTTTTATTACTACATGATAATACCATCAAAATCCGTTTTTGTAAATACGTTTTGGAGGAAAATCAGACCTTCTGTAAAATATCCACCGTATGCGCCCCTGCTCCCAGCAGCTCCCTCCGCTCACACACAGACATCTGATAGTCTATAAACAGCTGAAAAGTCTCTGCGTCCATCCCATTCAGCGTCTGGCGCATATAATTGGCAGGCCCGTCCGGAGAGATAATATTCACCCGTTTCAGCCCTGTCATCCCGTTGATGCGGTCAATATCTTCCAGCCGGACATAATCATACAGATCTTCCGGCTGGGATACGCAGTGAAATTCTCCCGACAGACGCCCGTCTTCGAGACACTGCCTGACATTCCCCTCCCGGAACCCATAGACCAGAACGCCATATTCATTCATACAATAGGCCGCCAGAATATAACCGCCTGGTTTTGTCACCCTTGCCGCTTCTTTTAATGCCTGTACCTTATCCTGCATTGTATACAGGTGATACATCGGTCCGAACAGCAGCGTCATGTCAAACGATGCGTCCGCAAAACGGGACAGTTTTAACGCATTTCCCTGATACGCCTTTACACTGCTGCCCTTGGACTTTAATATACCCAGATTATATTTTACAGGTTCTACTGCCGTCACATCGTAACCCTCTTCTGCCAGCCGGATGCTGTAGCGTCCGGTTCCTGCCCCGATCTCAATGATCCGCGGCTGATGCAATTGTCCCAGATATTTGTGAATATATTTCATCGTAATAATATATTCCACCTGTCCGTGCCTGCTGTCCAGACGCTTATCTTCACAAAACTTATTATAGTATCGTTCCAGCTCCGTCATCATCTTTTTCTCCTCCCCTGCTCCTTTTCCTCTTTTTCCTTTCCCTCTTTTTCCTTTCTTTCTTCTTTCTTTTCTTTCGCGTTTCTTTCTCTTTTCTTTCCCATTCCTATTACAATAACAGCAAAACCACACAAACAGCAAACTGCCATCTGTGTGGTTTCCCCTATTCCTGATATCCGTCTTCGTCATCTGACACAGATCGTATCCAAATCTGTATGCGTGATCTGCCAGCAGATGCTATCCGGTTCTTCTGTCACATCTGCCAGCAGATGCTATCCGGTTCTTCTGCCACATCTGCCAGCAGATGCTATCCGGTTCTTCTGCCAGCAGACGCTTGCCGGTTCCTGTATCTGATCTCCTGGCAGGTACTATCCGGTTCCTGTATCTGATCTCCTGACAGGCACTCCGGTTCCTGTGTTTTATCCACATTTAGACTTTTATAAAAAGTCCGCTTTTTCTTGCTTTATGCTTCATCTTCCATCTCTACATGCACCTTGCGTAAATGCCAGATATCTCTTACATACTCCTCAATCGTCCGGTCAGAAGAGAACTTGCCGACATTTGCGACGT
>CANTHI010000569.1 GCA_947653505.1 uncultured Eubacterium sp. | reverse complement strand
AAAATATTTTTGATATGGGTGTTATGTGGAATATCGATGGGATATAGAGTAAGACTTAATTCTAATACAGGTACTATTAAAAAAACTGCATATAAGTGCCGTTATTGGTGGGAAATGTACAACAATTCCGGGAAACGATCATTTGAATATAGAAGTGACCTGCGAACTGGATGGCTGATGTCAAATTCTGAATTAATCGCTGTAGCATTGGGGAGGTCATAATAAAACTATGTACTGGGCGCTAGTTTTTTTTATATGGGGTATCCGTGATCTGTTCGATGCAAAACCTCTGTCCAGAAATAGAGATGTTTATTGTCTAAGCGGTAATGTCCGTAAAAAATACCGGCACAGGCGCGGAGTTGCTTTTCTTTTATGCTCGGTTACAGCTGCACATACCTTTGTATATGAAAGGATATACGGGATACAGCTGGATTTTAAATCAGCCTGCTTATATTGTGGGATTCCTTATTCGATTCTCATTATTTACATGATCTGCTTAAAGAAAAAATATCATGTTCCAGGGATTTGGACGAAACAACCGGAGAAAGTCGATCATAACTGACACTTTTTTCGGAATAGTTCAGATAAGCTGACCTGTTACATGTTAAGATCCATGTGAAATCGCTTTGCGATGGGATTTTTACGCCCATAATTTCTGGTACGGCATTGCATAAATAACGATACATACAGCACCGTTATTTTCACAATGCTGCACCAGTCATTTTCTGTCATGTCACCATATTCAGACAGATAATGCAGCACATTTTTCATTTGCGACGTTAAGGATAGTTTGTTTCGCAAAATCGCTCCTCACTTCTGAATCATATTCCTACGAAATGAGCAGTTTATGCGCATTTCTGGCTATGAATAGTAACATGAATAGATTACACAAATAATAATACAGCAGCCGTAAATTCCCCTTCATTCACAGTTATCTCCAGATTTCCTCCATATTTTTCCGCAGTCTGACGGACATTTTCCAGCCCGATGCCATGATGCAGCGGATCGGCTTTGGTTGAAAAAAATCTTCCAAACCGTTTTTTACGGGATTTCTTACATGGATTTTGTACCTTAATCATCAGAAACTGTTCAATTCTGCGGATCGTTAAAAAGATCACCGGCTTACCCAAAGCTGTATGGGCATTTTCCAAAGCGTTATCCAGCAGATTAAATAAAATCACACACAGATCATCTGCGGTAATTGTACACTGGTCCGGAAATTCCACATTGATATCCATCACAATACCTCTGGCATGTGCCTGTGACAGCGCATGATTAATGATGGCATCCACAAGGCCGACTCCGCTCCAGATCACTTCCGGCAGCTGGCGGATCGGCTCACTGATGGAAGCAACATAGTCAGAAATCTGCGTATTTCCGGCCTGCTGCGCCAGATAAGAAATAACCTGCAGATGATGATTCATATCATGGTACAGCTTTGCGTTTTCTTTATATATCTGCCTGAAACGCTGATAGTTTTCTTCCAGTAGTGCATTTTTCATCTCCAAAAAACGGATTTTTGAATACAGGCTGTGATCAAACAGTTTCATAAAAATCAGTTGCTCCGTGTACTGTCATTCATTAAAGTGAATATTATATTTTACTGCACCAGAACAGATTCAGCTGCCGTTTCAGGCCGTTCAGCCGGCTCTGCGCAACCGGAAGTCTGCTGGAATCTGTTAAAATACAGTCTGCGTGCAGAATGCTGGAAACATGGCGCAGATTGACAATGCAGCCGCGGTCGATAAAGACAAACTCATCTTTCGGAAGCTTCGCATAGATTTCTGACAGCGGCATGCGCTGGCGAATCACAGGCTCTGCCTGCCCACGGATATGAAATACGCCATTTTTCCCATCTCTGGAAATATATAGGATATTTTTTAGCGGAATCCGTTCCATGCGGTTCTGATTGCTGATCAGATAAGACTGTGCCTGCTGCGTTTCAAGCACTGCAGCCGCATCCGTGATGGCGTGCGCCAGTCTGACAGACAGCTGGTTTTTGGGAATGTAACGAAAAATATCCAGCTCGTACGCATCTACAGCATATTTAAAATGCGCTGTGACAAAAATAATCAGCGCATCCGGCAGCTTTTGATGAATCTGTCTGGCCAGCTCCATACCAGAGATTTCGGGCATCTCAATATCCAGAAGCAGCAGGTCAAAACAGGCACCGTCATCGAGTGCAAACAATAATTGCGCGCCATCTGTAAAGGATGAAAGTATTGGAAAAATATTCTGCTGGTTCAGACATTGCTTTGTTTCAGATTCAATTTTTTGCAGCGACACAGGTTCGTCGTCACAGACAGCGATCTGCAGCATGGTAAGGGATCCTTTCTCATCGTGTGACAGTTGTTCGTTACTGGTGGGAATGGTGTTATTATAGCGCAAAATGCGGAAGGTGTAAAGAGCTGGTGGCAGCGCTTGGAATAAGGCCCGTATTTCATTTTATACCTTAAAACAGGCAGAAAAAATAGTATGATAATAGACGGTAAATGTAAAATTATAAGGAGGTGCGGGATGCCTGAGCCTGTAAAAGCGATAACAATTATAGTTTTTATTTTCTACACTATTATCATTGTTGCTATCATAACATTGGCATCAACGTTGATTGCCTGTTCCGGATGAATATGCAACATTTTAGATAAAAAGCAGCTGCAACACAAGGTTAATAACTGTGTTATCGAGGAATTGTTCTTGCGAAAAAATGCAGGAAACAGGAGCTGTACGTATTACTGGCACAGTTTCATGTCCAAAATCCAGATTCTGCAC
>CANTHI010000568.1 GCA_947653505.1 uncultured Eubacterium sp. | reverse complement strand
AATCCAGGAAGGATCTGAAAAAGAAGAAAAAACAGAATCCAAAAGCGAAAAACGGAACCAGAAATTCACAAAATTGCTGCGGATCTGGTAAATCCCTTTCTGGGCATTTTCCCAGCCGCCGGTCTCAAATGAGTTTACTTTTTCTATTACTTCAAAGGCCGCCAGATTTTTCATATAGACGCTGATCTTGGCTCTGGAAAATCCGGTCTGGTTAAAAAGATCGTTCAGCTTGCGGTATCCTGCCGCAATGGCTGCCAGTATCGTATCATAGATCGCAAGCTCTCTTAACTCGCTGCCGATAAACCGCTCCGCCTCCGCGAACAGATAGCCATTGGGCGATAAAATATGCTTGCAGATGTTGCTGCAGATATCTTTTTTCGGGTTCCACCGGTTCATATAGGAAGACACCCCGCCCAGAATCCCATATGCTTTTACGCAGTCACTGACTGCGTACTCCGGATAAGACCGCACCATGTCGATAAATTTCAGATCGTCCAGCTTGATCGTACTGTCTACCCTTTTCTTCTGATCCCCTAAAAGCTCGTCCAGCTCCTGCTCCACCCATGCAATCGAAGAGCTTGCCAGAATGATCATCACCGGCCCCGGATACAGTTTTTTTGCCTTCAGCTTTAAGACTGCCTTGAGAAATTCCTCGTCCCGCTTTGCAATATACTGAAATTCATCAATGATGACGATAAGCTTGCTGGCATTGCCGCTGCGGATCCGGTTGAAAAATTCCGTATACTGATACTTGGAAAGACTCAGGGCATACTGCTTTTCTATCTCATGCCCGAACTGCATGCACTGCTCCTGTGCAGATGCCTTGCGTGCACGATAGTAAAAAAACTTTTTCCCTTTGCAGAAAATCCGGATAAGCGCTTCCTTGTCACAGCCTTCCCGTCCATATAACAAAACTAGCTGATTTCCGTTTTTTTCATACTGCTGCTCCAATTTTTTTAATTCCGTATGTCGTATTACCATTGCCTTCTCCTATTGCGTTTGTGCTGAGCCTTTTTCTATTTTGAAATATAAAAGAAATTGTACCGAAATCATATCACATTTTAACTTTCTTTTCAAGAGGGTGGAAGAAAATGCATAAAATTATACCCGTCAGGAGATATGCGGCTGCTTCTGTCGCGCCGCAAAAGGACGGCATAGGCGGGCTACACTATGCCGTATTCATTTTGCTATTTCTTTGATTTTATTACTTTGATTTTATTACTTTAATTTTATTATTTGAATTTTATTATATTAATTTTATTTCTTTTCAATATATCCCTGCGCTTTTAACAGTTCCGCGCATAACACCGCGCCCCCGGCGGCTCCGCGGACTGTATTGTGGGACAGGCCCACGAACTTCCAGTCATATACCGTATCCCTGCGGATACGTCCGACACTGATTCCCATACCATGCTCATAGTCCACATCCATCGTAATCTGCGGGCGGCTGTCGTCCTCCAGATACCGGATAAACTGCTTTGGTGCGGACGGAAGCCCCAGCTGCTGCGGCAGGCCGCTGTATGCTGTCAGCTTTTCAATCAGCTGTTCTTTTTCGACAGATTTATTTCTAAACTTTACGAATACCGAAGCCGTATGTCCGTTTAATACCGGTACACGGATGCACTGGCTTGTAATCACAGGCTCTTTTGCCGGCACGATCACGCCGTCTTTTAACTCACCCCAGATACGCAGCGGCTCTTTTTCAGACTTTTCTTCCTCCCCGCTGATAAATGGAATGATATTGCCCTCCATCTGCGGCCAGTCCGCAAACGTCTTTCCCGCACCGGAGATCGCCTGATACGTGGACACAACAGCCTCATAAGGCTCCAGATCCATCCACGCCGTCAGCACCGGCGCATAAGACTGGATTGAACAGTTCGGCTTTACCGCCACAAACCCGCGCGATGTACCCAGCCGTTTTCTCTGATACGGAATCAGCTCCATATGCTGCGGATTAATCTCCGGCACCACCATCGGCACGTCCGGCGTCCAGCGGTGGGCGCTGTTGTTGGACACAACCGGCGTTTCCGTCTTTGCATAAGCCTCTTCAATCTGTCTGATCTCATCTTTTGACATATCCACCGCGGAAAATACAAAATCCACTTCGGATGCGGTAGATTCTATTTCATTTACATTTTTTACAACTATATGTTTTACAGACTCCGGCACCGGTGTATCCATCTTCCATCGTCCGTCTACTGCTGCCTCATAAGTCTGGCCTGCGCTTCTTGGACTCGCAGCAATCGTAGTAACCTCAAACCACGGATGATGCTCCAATAATGAGATAAATCTCTGGCCTACCATACCTGTTCCACCCAGAATACCAACTTTTAATTTTTCACTCATGACTGCTCTCCTTTGAATCGTTGATTTTATTATATTAATACAGGATTTTAAAAAACGCAAGCCTTAGTTATCATTTATTGCCGGATTTTCTAAGATGTATGAATCGTCCGGATAAGATGTTACATTTTGGCTATAAGCACACTGGAAGAGGAAATTTGATTAAATTGGTGCAAACAGCCGCGTTTCCCAGTCTCCCCCAAATCCGGCGGATTCAGCCAGATACTTTTCTTCCTGTGCAATCACCTGTTCCATCGCAGTTTTTGCCGGCGCTCCGGTGGTCAGACGTTTATTTACACAAGTCTCCATAGAAATGGCATCATAAATATCTGCTTCAAACACAGGGCTGACCGCCTGAAATTCGTCCAGAGACAGATCATCAAGGGCGCAGTTTTTTTCGATACATGATAACACCAGACTTCCGATCAGAGCA
>CANTHI010000567.1 GCA_947653505.1 uncultured Eubacterium sp. | reverse complement strand
GTGTTTTCTGTCTGAACTTTATCTTCATCTGGCTCTTTCTGGTTTTGTTTTTCTGTCTGAACTTTATCTTCATCTGGCTCTTTCTGGTTTTCTGTATCTCTTCCCAGATATCTGTTTATTCCCAGAGTAATCGCCTCAGCCATCTTCTGCTGATAATCTTCATCGGAAAGCTTTGCTGCCTCCTGCGGATTGCTTAAAAATCCGCACTCTACAATTACAATTACGGAATCTGTTTTTTTCAGCAGATAATAGCTGTCATTTGCCTTCGCTTCCCTGTGATTCTCTGGATCAATCTGTTCGATCAGTGTTTTTTGCAAAATCTGTGCAAGCTTCTGGCTTTCCAAAGAGGTTGTATAATAAAATACCTGCGCCCCCTTAATCTCCGGACTTGTATAGCTGTTTTGATGAATACTGATTGTCAGCAATGGTTTTTCTTTATTAATCTGCTCACACCGCCTTTGCAAATCCTGTGCTTTTTTATTGCTGGCATTTTCATCATATAAACCCTGATCGTCTTTTCGCGTCATGATCACAGATATCCCCTGATCTTCCAGCGTCTTTTTCAGCTTTAAAGCGATCTGAAGATTAATGTCCTTCTCCAGTTCACCATTTACACCGACTTTACCAGAATCAAAACCACCATGCCCGACATCTACCACAATACACTTGTTTTGTTTTTCCACCTGACGCCCTGTTACATAAATCGCACTTGTTTTCGCAAGGATACAGGCACAGACAAGAACCACGATGGACATGATTAATTCTAATCTTTGTTTCAAATGAACTGCCTCCAAAGGCTTTATTACTATACATATGAAAAAAATCAGTGAATATACTTCATAATCGTATTCCATACTGCCGGATCTTCCAGACCCAGCTTCCAGAACGATGCCCCTGCAAAATCATGTGATTTCATGACTTTTAGCTTTTCTTCCAAAGATCTTGCTTCTTCAAACCATATTTTATATGTGATATTACTGTTTACATATTCTGTATAATACTGCCCAGCTTCTTCCAGCCATGTTTTTTCTGCACCATTAACTTCCATCAGACGCTGTGCAGACAACATTCCGACAGCTTCACTGGATAATTCATATGGAACATAGTCCTCAGAAGCAGATTCTACATCATCTCCATCGCTCTCTTTCGATTTTTCAGACCATACTCTCGTGTAAAACGGCATTCCCAAAATCACCTGCTCTGCTGGTACACCTTCTGCCAGAATATCATCCGCTCCTTTTGTCACAAAACCAATCGAAGCAACTGAACCGCTTTCCGCAGAACCCGCATAATGCTCATCATAAGCCATAACAACCAGATAATCAGCAAACACTGCCTGTTCTTCTCTGTCATAAAACTTTGTATAATCAGAGGACACATAATTGTCCACCGATAAGACAATACCATTTCCATCACACTTTAACGAAAGTTCTCTGATAAACTGTATAAATCCTTCTCCTACCCTGGACTCCAGCGCTTCAAAATCAACATTAATCCCATCCAGTCCATACTGGATCGCTGCCGCGATAATCTGGTTTTCCAGATTCTCACGCTTGGAAGTATGTGTTAGTACCTCTGTCGTACTCACTTCTTTATTTTCCAGATTACTGACCAGTCCCCAGACTTCTACATTTTGCGAATGACAATATTTGACATAATCAGCACTGGCCAGATTCGCAATATTTCCATCATTATCATCCAGATAAAACCAAGTAGGGGATATTACATTCAGTCCTTTTGTATTTTGCAGCACACTCGCAATCGAGTTATTTGCTTCTGGTACTGTCACCTGATGCCATGCCATATTAATGGCATAATCCCTGATCTGATGCAGAAACGTATCTTCTTCAAATTCATGGCTTACAGTTTCTTCCGTCTCCGTACCAAGCCGTTTATTCTGCACATAACCAATCAGCCCATCCTCTGTCGTAACCTTCGTCCACTCTTTTCCGTCTTCCAGCTTTGTTACGGTATCTTCCTTTGTCAGTTCTTTTAAAATATTGCTTTTTACACTGGCTTTTACACGCACCTGCGTTTTCCGCTTAATTCCCGCCTTTTTTACGGTCCCCCATTCGGTCTGAATTAAAATACGGTCCGGCTGCTCAAAACGTTCATAAATCAGGTTCGTATACTGTGCTACATAATCCAGCGCAATATAAGTCTTATCCGCATTGACAAGAACAATTTTATAAGGTTTGCTGTCTTTTTTTCTTCCTATATAAAAGTCCTTGCTATCCGCAGATGCTTTTATCACATTCGCAGATGTTGTGTACAAAAGAATATTCTCATTTGCATCCCAGTAAAAACGATCGTTCAGATTATCATGCACATACTGATAATCCAGATAAACAGCACCATCCCGAAGCATTGCTTTTTCTTCTGCCAGATTATGATTCAGTTCTATCGCAGCTTCATCCTCTGACGTTATCCCAAAATAACGATCCAGATTCTGCTGCTCATTACTTGGCATATACTGCTTAATCTTTTTACCAACGATAATACCTATAAGTATAATAAAAATTAAAAATAAAACGGCTATCACTGGTATTATTTTTTTCTTCATCGTTTTTCCTCCTGCGTGTATTGATATCCGAATTGAAATTACTTTTTTAATTTTGAGTACTTTTTTCATTTTTTAGTTTGCTTACAAATATTTTTTAAATTTTTTTCACTTATAATTTCAAAGTCTGTTCTAAAACCGAATTTTTCATGTAAGTTGTCTGTTAGATCAGTTCTTGTATAGTGAGGGATAAAATCGCCATCTTTTAAAGTTAATTCTTTAATTAGTAGTTTTATATCAGT
>CANTHI010000566.1 GCA_947653505.1 uncultured Eubacterium sp. | reverse complement strand
GAAAAATGCAGAAGCCGAGCCAATGAATATGATGAAAATAAGATCATAAAAGAGTGGACAGAACTTTTTGAAGGACTCACCGTTTAGGATGAATTTGAAAAATGGAGAAAATGAAAATTGCGATAATAAGTGACACGCCATATCAGCTTATGAACAGTATAAATTTCATGGCCAATCATAGAAATTTCCAATATGATCTCTTTATCGGACAGCAGTTTCATAATTGCGAACATATAACAACCCATGTAAGAGAGACCGGACTTGCGGAGCATATTTACTCATATGAATGTGTGAAATACAAAAACATTCTGTCCCGATATGCCATGAAACTTAAGGAAACATTAAAACTGGAACAGTATTTAAAAAAATGTACATTTAGGACATTTGAGCCCTCAGAAAACGAGTATGACTATATTGCGATGAGCTTATATACAAATTTCACAGAGGCTTTCAAAATTTATTATTCATCAATCCCTGTTGTATTTTATGATGATGGATTCGGGACATACTCCGGCAACACAGTTCCGGTTAATTATGGGGTAAGAAAAGCTGTAACCAAATTGCTGGGGAAAGAGTTTCCGGAAATCTGCCAACGGCTGTCGGCATGATGATTCTGTACGCCGTATCCCTGGTTGTACACCAGCTGATCCAGCCAAAATTAGTCGGTGAATCCGTCGGACTGGATCCGTTTACCACACTGTTTTTCATGTTCATCGGTTATAAAATAAAAGGCGTAACCGGAATGATTATTGCGATTCCGGTCGGAATGATTCTGACTACCTTTTATGAAGCAGGCGCTTTTGATCACCTGATCTGGTGTTTTAAGGAAATTCTGACCGATCTGAAAACATTCTGCCGCATTGATATAAAATGAAACACGATACCAAAAGAATCTGATACAGCAAAGAAGGAGGAGTTATGAATCAGTATGCAGTTATTACAGGAGCAAGTTCCGGAATCGGAGCCGCCTTTGCCAAAAAACTGTCTGCACAGGGATACCATCTGATCCTGATCGCCCGCAGAAAAAACCGTCTGGAGCATCTGGCAGCACAGCTTAAGACTCCCTGCGAAATTCTGCCGGCGGACCTGACAAGCCTGGAGGAATGCAGGCGCGTCTGCGACCTGATTGCGGATAAACCGGTTGAAATCTTTATTAACAATGCCGGATTCGGGGACTGCGGTCCTTTTATTACCAGTGATCTGGACAAGGAACTTAAGATGATCCGTCTGAATATATGCGCTGTCCACTATTTTACGAAACGGATGCTGCAAAAAATGCAGAAAGAAGATCATGGCTTTCTACTGAATGTGGCTTCCAGCGCGGGTCTGATCCCCGCGGGGCCGTATATGGCAGCTTATTATGCTACCAAAGCTTATGTTACAAGCCTGACACGGGCAGCAGCCACGGAACTTTTGGAATGCCGCAGCCATGTATATGCCGGATGCCTGTGTCCCGGACCTGTCCGCACGGAATTTAACAAAACTGCCAGCGTCGAATTTAGTCTCAAAGGCATCAGCGCCAGATTATGCGTGGATATCGCACTCAGGCAGATGAAAAAGCGCCGGACCGTTATCATTCCAACGATGCAGATGAAATTTGTTACATTTTTCGGACGTTTTCTGCCGCAGGAACTTTTCATCCGGCTGGTGTCCCGGCAGCAAAAGAAAAAAATTTACCGCTGAAAACACCTGAATCATAAAACCTCCGGATCCGGCATATGATAAAGACAAGAATATCATTGCGGATCATCCATGAATCAAAAAAAATTAAAAGTAATACTGACTGTCTGTATGCTCACAGCTGCATTTTTCATCGGACGAACGACTGCCTCCGGCGTCCGGCAGTGGCAGAGTACCTACGCCATCCTTCCGCAGGCAGAAAACTGGGGACTTGGTTTTGCAGAAAACGGCTCCGGGCAGCAGCCATCCGGCAATGTCACGGCAGCCGAACTGCAGCAGTATGATGCCTGGTATCTGGGAAACCGTGACGAAAAAGTAATTTATCTGACCTTTGACTGTGGCTATGAGAACGGAAATACCGTGCCGATTCTGAAAGCATTAAAAAAGCATAAGGCGAAAGGCACTTTTTTTGTTGTCGGTCATTTTCTGGAATCAAGCCCCGATCTCGTAAAACAGATGCTGGCGGAAGGGCATGCTGTTGGCAATCATACCTATCATCATCCGGATATGTCCTCCATTGCGACAAAGGATTCCTTTCAGAAAGAGCTGGATGACAATGCTGCTTTATTCCAGAAAATCACGGGGGAAGAAATGGCAAAGTATTACCGTCCTCCGCAGGGAAAATACAGCGCTGTCAATCTGAAAATGGCTAAAGAGCTTGGCTACCAGACATTTTTCTGGAGTCTTGCTTATGTCGACTGGTATGAAGACCGCCAGCCTTCCCATGAGGAAGCGTTCGAAAAGCTGACGGGGCGAATCCATCCGGGCGCTATCGTACTTTTACATAGCACTTCCAGAACAAATGGGGAAATTTTAGATGAACTCCTTACCAAATGGGAAGCGATGGGGTATTCCTTCCAGCCGTTATCCCACCTGATCCGGACGGATGCCAGGACGCAGCAGCCAGAACCTGAACCAGACACGCAGTCCGGCCACGATAAGTCTGACAACACTGTATCCTGATGGCAGAACCAGCCACACAATCTTAAAACAATCTGAATGATGATGGTCCGGTTCTCTTATCCGGCAAACTCTGAAATCCGACAAAATAATGGAACAATCCTAAATCTGTTCTGAAAAAGGAATATTTTGCAGGAAATATGTCATATTTTCTTTTTTATGAAAGATT
>CANTHI010000565.1 GCA_947653505.1 uncultured Eubacterium sp. | reverse complement strand
AGCTGTAACCGTTATGTCACTGCGTTTTTTCCTGAAAGATTGTGAACCTGAAAAATTGTGAGTCTGGTACAGCTCTGCGTAAATAACGGGTGCTGTATGCAACGCTATTTGCGCAATGTTGTACTGGTTCCTGACGCTGCTTAACTCTCCGGCGCTCCGGTTTGTTTTTCCATGATATGTGCATATTTAAAAATTCTTCCACAACCGCCATCATTTTCCCGATTCCAAAGGCTGAATAATCTGCGGTTTCCGTCAGCTGCTTTAGGGACAGCAGAGCGGCGCATATCAGCAGAAATACCAGGCCAATATAACAGCATAAAAACACGAGCAGCGCACAGGAACCATAATACATACTGCCTAGAAAGTAACAACAGCCTATGTGATATTCTGGCTGTCCGAATGCTGGAAGAGGGAATTTGCGAAGCTCTTTTTCCTATTTCTATAAATTATGCCTTTACATCTTTATAAAAAAGAAGTTATAATAGACAAAGTGAACCCAAAGAGGAAAGGGAGAGGAAAAGGAGGAAAACAGATGCAGAAAGTTACTCTGGGCAGAACAGGCATCGTAGTCTGCAAAAATGGATTTGGCGCGCTGCCAATTCAGCGCATTCCAAAAGCGGATGCCGTCCGGCTCGTGCGTAAGGCGTTTGATGCAGGAATTACTTATTTTGATACAGCAAGATGGTATACGGACAGTGAAGAAAAGCTGGGCGAAGCGTTTGACGGGATCAGGGAACAGGTGTGGATTGCGACCAAAACAGGGGCCGCGGATGCGGATACGTTTTGGAAAGATCTGGAGACGTCTTTGCGGAATCTGCGTACAGATTATATTGATGTCTATCAGTTTCACAATCCGCCGGTATGTCCAAAGCCAGGGGATGCCAGCGGTCTGTATGACGCCATGCTGGAAGCAAAGGCGCAGGGAAAAGTGCGTCACATTGGGATTACAAATCACAGGCTGGCGGTGGCACAGGAGGCTGTTGCATCTGGACTGTATGAGACGCTGCAGTTTCCGTTCAGCTATTTAAGCGGGCAGCAGGAGCTGGAGCTTGTTGAAAAATGCAGGCAGGCGGATATGGGATTTGTTGCAATGAAAGCGTTGTCTGGTGGTCTGATTACAAATTCTGCAGCAGCCTATGCATTTTTGGCACAATATGAAAATGTACTGCCAATCTGGGGTGTGCAGCGGGAGCAGGAGCTGGATGAATTTATTTCCTATATAGAACATCCGCCGGTTCTGACGGAGGAGCTTACACAGCTGATTGCGCATGACAGGGAGGAGTTAAGCGGAGAGTTTTGCCGGGGTTGCGGATATTGCATGCCTTGCCCTGCCGGGATTGAGATTCCGACCTGTGCGCGTATGTCGCTGCTGATCCGCCGTTCACCGTCGCAGGCGCAGCTGACAGAGCAGGCGCAGGAGATGATGAAAAAGATCGAATATTGCCTGCATTGTGGCCAGTGTAAGGGAAAATGTCCGTATGAGCTGGACACACCAGCGCTGCTGGAAAAGAATTATGAGGACTACAAACGGATTCTGGCAGGAGAAGTCAGGGTGGATTAAGAAAGCACTGAAAATAAATCTTTGATTGTAATAAGAAAGAAATAAATGATAACATGAATGAAAGAGGAGTTTAGTATGAAACAGGAGAAAAAGAGAAATTCATTTTCAGGCTCGATCGGCTTTGTGCTGGCAGCTGCCGGCAGTGCGGTAGGGCTTGGGAATATCTGGAGATTCCCGTATCTGGCGGCAAAAGATGGTGGCGGGTTGTTTCTGGTATTGTATCTGATTCTGGCGCTGACTTTTGGATTTACTCTGCTGACGACAGAGGTTGCTATCGGCAGAAAAACAAAACAAAGCCCGCTCACAGCGTATGGTAAGATTCATACAAAATGGAAACCGCTTGGAATCGTCGCATGTTTGGTCCCTGTGATCATTATGCCATATTATTGTGTCATTGGTGGCTGGGTAGTTAAATATCTGATTGCTTTTGTTACAGGGGAAGGAACGCAGGCCGCAGAAGATGGATATTTTACAGGATTTATTACAGCGGATATCGAGCCGATGATATTGCTGTGTGTATTTTTGTTTGCAGTGGCTTTTATTGTGTTCCGGGGAGTAAATAAAGGAATCGAAGCGTCTTCTAAGATTATTATGCCGCTGTTACTGCTGCTGGTTATTGGTATTTCTTTATTTTCACTGACGATCCGCCATACGGATGAATCCGGTGTGGTACGTACCGGATTGGAAGGGTTCCAGATTTATGTCATACCCAATTTTGAGGGGCTGACGGTGCAGAGATTTTTTACTGTATTATTAGATGCCATGAGCCAGCTGTTTTTCAGTCTGAGTGTGGCGATGGGAATTATGATTTCTTATGGCTCTTATGTACAGGATGATGCAAATCTGGGTAAATCTATCAATCAAATAGAATTTTTTGATACGCTGGTAGCATTTCTGGCAGGTGTTATGATTATTCCGGCTGTATTTACTTTTATGGGAAGAGAAGGGATGGAAGCATCCGGGCCGAGTCTGATGTTTGTTTCCCTGCCAAAAGTATTTGCGGCAATGGGCAAAGTCGGAAATATCATCGGAGCGCTGTTTTTTGCAATGGTGTTGTTTGGGGTTTTGCTTATTTTACAGCTGCAGTTTGATATGGACACTCAGATCTATACCCTGCTTTGCGGAATTGCATTTGCAGTCATGACGCTTGCGGTTTTTATTCGTTATTTCAATAATGTGAACCGTGCAAAGAAGACAGAATACCAGCTGAATAAGATTATCAGCAAACAGAACAAGGTGAAGATCAAG
>CANTHI010000564.1 GCA_947653505.1 uncultured Eubacterium sp. | reverse complement strand
CTGCCGCATATCTTTTTTACCTTTGGCACATATTCCTGTACCGCGTCCTGCACAGAAGGGATAGACAGCGGCCTGCAGACTATGCAGCAGGAGAAATATGCTTCGCTGAACGCAGACAGAACGGCTTTAAAAGCACTGACGGATACATTTACGCAGGAGCAGAACCAGGTATTTCTACAAAAATCAGATAGTGTCAGATCTGAAAATGAAGAAGAAGCAAAACCGGCAGATGCAGGTGACTTTTTTCTGAAAGCTATGAAATATTTATTAGTGGGACTGATCGGAGGATGTTTTGTATACAGCGGTATTTATATCTGTCTGTATCTGATGACGGATACGGTCAGATATGCGAAAGAGTTTCAGGAGCGGTATACCATTCCGTTTTTTGGCGGGATGCCAGTTGCGATGGACCATAATTTATGCAAGGAAGCGATGCAGGTACTACACCGTATCCGGCTTATATGCAAAAGGCGGGAGATCAGAAAGATTTGCATTGCCACAGATGCAGGGTCTGGCCGGCAGGAGCAGCAGTGCCTGGAAAATATGGTTCGTAAATTACAGGAATGGGGGATTGATGTTACGTTTGCTGGAAATATTTTGGCAAGTCCGGACGTATGGGATACTGTTTTTGAGATCAGAACTGTATTTGCCATATATAAGGCTGGGAAAACGACACATCACCAGATTGAAGAAGACATGCAGTTTTATATGCAAAATGGAATGGAAGTCATAGGTGCAGCTGTGTGGGAAGGAAAAATCTGATCCGGAAAAGAGAAAGGTGGTACATACGAAACGTGAATAAGAAAAAGAAGATAGCAGTTATTTCGTCGCAATATTTCTGGCTTCCGCAGGAGGCAGGACCGACACGTTTTTATTCCATAGCAGAAGCTCTTGGCAGACATCAGTTTGAAGTGGATGTTGTAACAAGCAGCTTTGAGCATCACTTAAAAAAGCAAAGAGATCAGACATTGCATTGTCCGTTTCGGGTTATTTATCTGCAATGTCCGGGATATCAGAAAAATATCAGTCTGGCCAGAGAGATCAGCAACAGGGTATTTGCAGTAAAAGTGGCAGATTATCTGAGAACGACAAAGAAGGATTATGACGCGGTCTACTGTTCCATGCCTCCGAATAATATCAGCGCGGTAGTTGGAAAAATTTGTGCGCAAAAGGGTATTCCGTTTCTTGTGGATATTGAAGATTTATGGCCGGAAGCTATGCAAAGGGTATTTCGCCTGCCGTTTGTAAGCGGTTTCATGTTTTATCCTTATCGAAAGGCAGCCGGGAGAACCTATTCGTATGCAGATGGTGCGGTCGGGACTTCGGATGAATATACAGACAGGGCGAGGCAGGCTAAAAAAGCAGGCATCCTATGCAGGACTGTATATGTAGGATGTGATGTGGCGGAGTTTGACCGGGAAGCGGCCCAAAATCTGCACCGGGTGAAAAAAAATCAGAATGAATTCTGGGTGACGTATGCAGGCACGATAGGACACAGCTATGCGATCTGGAATCTTGTAAAGCTGGCGGTTATTTTAGAAAAGGAAAAGCATGTAAATATAAAAGTTAAGATTGTTGGGACGGGGCCACTTTTACCTAAAATGAAACATCTTGCAAAAAGAGCTGGCTGTGGCAATATAGAATTTCTGGGTTATCTCGAGCATCCCCTTATGGCGGCTTATCTGCTCCGGTCGGATATACTGGTTAATTCTTTTGCCAAAGGGGTACCACAGAGTATTGTAAATAAAATCGGAGATTACCTGTCGGCTGCAAAACCTATGATTAATACATTGGAAAACAGTGAATTTTGCAGTCTGATCAGCCGGTATCGTGCCGGAATCAGTATCGGGGCGGAAAATCCGTGGAAATTGTACCAGGCAGTCTTAAAGTTATACAACAATCCTGGCATGTGCAGACAGCTTTCAGCTAATGCCAGACATCTGGCTGAAGAAAAATTTGACCGTAAATATACATATCCGGACATTGCCTCACTGGTGGAACAATGCATACGTCAGAAACAACAGAAAAGTACCGCAATGGGAGAATAACGATGGACTTATTTGTATGTGGAACAGCATACCAGCTGCTCAATCTTCTGTCAATTTCAGCCGGGCGGCATGAGCAGGCGGATCTGATCATAACAGATCCGTCCATGAGACAGATTTGTAAAGCCGCAAAAATCAGACAGCAATGCAATATCAGCAGGGTCTATGTCTGGGATACGCTTGCCGGCCGTGTGACATACCGCAACATTAACCATCCGGTGGAACATTATCTGAACAATGTAAAGAAGGCGCTGCTCTATTCACAGATTCGCGGTATTTACCGTTCGCTTCCCAATCAGGCAGGATGTTATGACAGGATATGGATAGGGAATCCGGATTTCCCCGCGATGTGCATTTATTATTATTTCAAACAAAAAGGCGCGTCGTTATCCTTATATGAAGAAGGCGCATTTACCTATAATTGCATGGTACTGGATGTATCTTATGTCAGAAGATGGATCTCACATCTGCTTTTTGGGGGATATATACTGGATGACTGTCAGGAAATCTGGGTGCGCAATATCAGGCAGATCAGTCTTGGAAAGAGACAGGATATCCGGCTGTTTCAGATTCCGGATAACCTTCCTCAGATAAGACCACAGCTTATGGATATTTTTTATTATAACAGACGCAGGTTCACAATGCTGGATAAAAAAATTCTTTTATTTGATGAAGTGCATGAGGTTCAGGAAATTTATGACTTACAGCAAAAAGCAGCAGAGATGATCAGTCTGCATTATGAAAATGCTTATGTTAAAAACGATTGC
>CANTHI010000563.1 GCA_947653505.1 uncultured Eubacterium sp. | reverse complement strand
ACAATTTGTTCTCTGCAAGAGAGGGAAATTGATACAATCAATGCTGTGATCGGAAAAAACGGAGCCGGAAAGTCTACGCTTGTAAAAGCGATGCTTGGAGAGCTTGCATATACCGGCAGCATAGAATTTAAAGACCGTGAGGACGGAAAGCTGCAGCGGCTGAAAATCGGATATGTCCCGCAGAATATTAATATTGAGAAGCATACACCTGTCAGTGTTTATGATCTGATCGCCTGTTACCAGTCGCGGTTTCCGGTGTTTCTGCATAAAAAACGCAGGCTGTATGCACAGATTCTGGAGAGCCTGAAAGTGTTTGAAGCGGATATGCTGATCGATAAACAGGTATGCAACCTTTCCGGCGGAGAGCTGCAGCGTGTGCTGCTGTCCCTGGCAGTGATGGATGAGCCGAATCTGCTGCTTTTGGATGAGCCGGTTTCCGGCATTGATCAGAATGGCATGGAGCTGTTTTACAGACTGATGGATTATTTAAAGCGGAATTTTGATCTGGCTGTTATCCTGATTTCACACGATCTGGATTATGTGCTCAAATATGCGGACTGGGTCGTTTTATTAGATAAAACGGTGCTAAAGCAGGGAACAGCCAGAGAGGTTTACCATAGTGAACAGTTTGGGCAGGTATTTGGAGAAATGGGGGGATACGCGTGACCAGTTTTTTTACCGAATGGCTCCAGTACGGGTTTATGAGATATGCCTTTGCTGCGATTGTGATTATTACACCACTGTTCGGGATACTGGGGACAATGATTGTAGAACGAAAAATGGCCTTTTTTTCGGATGCGCTTGGACACAGTGCACTGACGGGGATTGCCATCGGCGTTGTGCTGGGCGTTACGGATACGAATCTGTCGATGCTGCTGTTTGCGGTCGGATTTGCACTGCTGTTAAACCGGCTGGGCAGGACGGGAATGGCAGCCAGTGATACGATGATCTCTGTATTTTCCAGCTGCAGCATTGCGGTCGGACTGGCGATATTATCAAAAGGCGGTAATTTCAGCCAGTATTCCAGTCTGCTTGTAGGCGATATTCTGAGTATTTCTTATACGGAGATTTTATATCTGGCTGCTATTTTCGCTGTGACGCTTCTGTTCTGGATCTTTTGCTATAACAGACTGCACGCGGTCAGCATTCACCGGACACTGGCCCGCAGCAGGCGCGTTCCGGTCCGTCTGATGGAAAATCTGTTTGCCGTACTGACCGCGCTGATCGTTATGGTATCCATTAAATGGGTCGGCATCCTGATTATCAACGCGTTGTTGATTTTGCCAGCGGCAGCGGCCAGGAATATTTCGCAGAATGTTCGGGAATATCATTTTTTCTCGATTTTATTTTCAATGTTTTCCGGCGTGACGGGACTGATTGTCTCTTATTTTACCAATATGGCGACTGGTCCGGTCATCGTGATCTTTGCATCGGTAATTTATTTTTGCACTTATTGCTATGGCAGCAGAATCCAATAGACAATTCAGAAAAAGTAGTGTATACTATAAAAAGAATACACACAAAATGCATGCAAAACAGGGTGAGGAAGATGAGATTTAAGAGAATTAATGTGGATACGGTGCGCTGCATTGTATCAGAGACAGAGTTAATTGAAAATGGCCTGCAGATGGATGATTTTTTGCAGAATGATGGAAAGACGGAAGAGTTTTTACGTAAAATTGTATCAATGGCAGAAGAAGAGGTTGGTTTTAAAGTACAGGGAGGCCCTTTATCCGTGCAGGTCGCAGTATTGCCGGAGCATCTGCTGGCACTGACATTTTCCGAACGGCCGGATAACAATATTCTGAATCTTCTGCAGAGCTTAAAGTCAGCGGTGGACAGTCTTTCAGGAATGAACCGTCCGGATGAAAATGAAGCAGAACAGGAAAACACGGACAGCGATACGCTCGTAGAAGGCTGCGATAAGCGGCTGTACATACTGGAGTTTCCAAATATGGACCAGATTATTACTTATGCAAAATCGATTGTGCTGGAAGAGCCGGTTGTCAGCAGTGTCTTTCGGATGCAGGAACGCGGAACATCGAATTATTATCTGCTGATTGAACGTAACGGACTGGGCGATAAGGAGATCTGCAGGGTAATCAGCGCTTCGGTTGAGTTTATGAAGGATGCATCTGCGGATATGCATAAGGCAGCTTATCTGGCGGAGCATGGGACGTGTGTGCTGCGTAAGGATGCGCTGGAGATTTTGCAGAAGCTGTAGAAGAATGGTTTTGGCTGGCTTTCCGGACGCTGGATGAGGGAAGCAGCCCTGTTTCATTGTTTCGGTTTCCAGAATGTAAGAATCTCTAAGTATTCTGCATTTACTCTATGGTACCGGCCGGGCGCGGCACCTGGTGCCCAATGGGGCATGCTATTCGCTTCTGGTTGCCCGCCAGCAGCTAAAGGTGCCGTTTCGGCTACGCCGCCTGTATAATTGATTTCCCCGCAGTGCTACCGGAGAAAAAACAAGAAAATAGTTTCAGTTGGTTGTTTTTTTGAATCATTTTATTTAAATATCATAGGTATAGCATGTATGTCCGGTTAGTGGTGCACTGCCGGCTTTTTTATTTAGTGATTTACAAGGATATGCTCTGGTATCTGACACATCTGTCTGCTGCTTAAAGGAGCACATTGTCCACTGCCTGACGTTAGAAGTTAAGAAAATGCTGCTCCGGCTTTGCTGCCACATGTTCTGAAGTGTTACGAAAGGTGTAAAAGAAACAGAAAAAATAAGGTAAAAAAGTTGAATTTGCAGATAAGGATTCGTATAATATAAGAAAAAGAAGATGGGCGCAGGAAAAATCATTTTGATTGTTTTTGTCGTATTGGC
>CANTHI010000562.1 GCA_947653505.1 uncultured Eubacterium sp. | reverse complement strand
GTAATGATTGCGGAGGATGAGGAACGGATTTGTCAACTGATTGAAGCGTTGATAGACTATTATGCTGGAGGGGGTTGAAGTAAATGGTACACAAATGTATTTATCCAATTTTGGTATCAATACATTGAATTACTTTATTGCTGCGGACAACGAGAAAAATGCTTATCATATCGATGGTGACCCTGACGATGAGAATACATCCGGTAATGCCGATAAGCTGAAAGCTATGATTGCAAACGACCCTGATACAGTAGTATCCTTTTTCACACAACTTTCTCAGAAACTCTCTGACAAAATGTTTGATTTGATGAAGAGCAGGGAAGGGTACAGTTCTGCAATGACTGTCTATGATGATAAGAAAATGCAGACGGACTATGATGATTATACCGCAAAAATCAAAGAATTGGAAAAGAAGCTTGCAGATTATGAGGATAAGTGGTATGCTAAGTTTGCAGCTATGGAAACAGCTATGGCTAAGATGCAGAACAATGCCAGTGCTGTGACGTCCTTGCTGGGTGGCTGACGATAAGCGCGGTATGCCAGAGACCCAGCCGGACAAAAAAGAATGAAAGGCGAGGTGCATTATGGCATTACCCAATGCTTTTGGACAGTATAACAACAGTAAGATTTTAACTGCTTCTCCGGCGGAGTTGACTTTGATGCTATATGAAGGCGCAATTAAGTTTTGTAATTTTGCGATTGCGGCGGTGGAAAGTAATGATATCGAAAAGTCACATATTTATATTCGAAAAGTGGAACGCATTATCGATTATCTTCGCCAGACATTGGACATGAAGTATCCGGTGGCAGAGGATTTTGAACGTATTTATACTTATCTGAGCCAGAGGCTGATTGAAGCCAATGTAAAAAAAGATAAAGAGATTTTGCAGGAAGTAAACGGACATTTACGAACAGTGCGTGATACATGGAAGGAAGTCATGAAGAAAGGCAGGGAGTAGAGGGGAATGACGGAAAATTATCTGACCCTTTTGGAGGAAAGCCTCAGAAGAAAGCTGCAGGTCATGGCTGAAATTCAGGAGTACAATTTGCGACAGCAGGAAATCTTTCAATCCGGCAACGCAGATATGGATCGGTTCGATGAATATGTAGCAGAGAAGGGTGTATTGATTGACAAACTGGTTGCGCTGGACAGCGGGTTTGAGAGGCTTTATGCCAAAGTATCGGAGCAACTGAATGGAAACAGGGCGAAATATACTGCACAAATAGATACACTGAAAAACCTGGTGACAGAGGTTACGGAAACTGGCGTAGCAATCCAGGCACAGGAAGCCCGGAATAAGAAGCTTATCGAGGAATATTTCCGCAGAGAGCGTGCGGGAATTCGGGAAGGACGCAAGTCGTCAATAGCAGCGATCAATTATTACAAAAATATGAACAAATCTTCTGTGGTGATGTCTTATTTTATGGACAGTAAAAAGTAACAAATGATGTGTTCCGGAATTCCGCAGCAGGGGCTGCGGAATTCTTTGATTTTTGCTTTCCTGTCCATAAGAAGAATAGAAAATCCGGAAGACGGCAAAATAAAAATGAAAAATGAACTAAATTTTTTGATGAGAGAGACCGATATAAAATTTAAGTAGTTGACATAATGGAATGCATACCGTAAAGTTAATGGTATCTTACATAAGTTCAACAGATTGAATGCAAGAAGCAAACCGCTGGAGCGGTAGTTATTCAAGGAGGAATAGAAAATGGGAATGATAGTAAAACACAACCTTACGGCGATGAATTCCAACAGGATGTTGGGTTTGACCACCGCTTCTCAGGCGAAGGCGACAGAGAAGCTTTCATCGGGGTACAAGATTAACCGTGCTGCTGATGATGCGGCAGGATTGGCCATCAGTGAGAAGATGAGAAAGCAGATCAGAGGCCTGACTCAGGCATCTTTAAATGCACAGGATGGTATCAGTGCAGTACAGACCGCAGACGGCGCATTGAACGAAGTGCACGATATGGTTCAGAGACTGACAGAGCTGGCTGTAAAGTCTGCGAACGGAACTTTGTCCGAGAGCGACAGGGATGCGGTGCAGAATGAGGTTGACCAGCTGATATCTGAGATTGACCGTGTATCGACAACTACGAAATTTAATGAGACGTATTTGCTGAGAGGTGCTAATGGCAGCGCGTCTGGCAGTCTGTCTTATGCTGGAGCGGCTGCCAGCCTGACACAGAATTTACAGTTTACGCAGACTTCAGGCGATTTCATACCTCCTCAGGCGGAAACAGGAACTGCAAGGTTAGTATTTGATGCTCCCATTCCGGGAAGTACTTTGGCGGCAGATTCGACCAATGGAAGATATAAAGGCATAAAGTTGGATGGGGCGGCACAGACAAATACGCAGATCAAAGGCAAGGAGATTACAGTAGGAACTACGACTTATGTGTTGATTGAGAGTACGTCCGCGAAAAATGCGTCTGCAGACAAGGCCAGTGCCAGTGCCGTAGTTAAGGCGATCAACGATGCAAAGGATCCGATGGGCAATGGCAAAACGATAAAGGCTTTCACCAGTATGGATTCTCTGATAAATGCCATTCGCCGTCAGTACGGTTCAGAGCTTAAGGCTGTGACATCCTATTACGATGAGGTTCTGGGGACGATTGCCCTGAGAGCGGAGGCTTTTGCAGATCTGAATGATGCGATAGATTTAAGTCTGCATGTTGGTACAGATTCATCGAATGATAATAAGATATATATGAATATTGCCCAGCTCAGTGCCAGAGGGCTCGGTCTGAACGGTTTGAAAGTAAACGGAGACGATCCGGATGCGGCTACCGAGGCAATTGATATTATTTCGGATGCACTGCAGAAAGTAT
>CANTHI010000561.1 GCA_947653505.1 uncultured Eubacterium sp. | reverse complement strand
TAGTCTGAAGCTCCAGTTTGATGAAAAGCAGATGGAGACCGGGAATACGATTACTGTTTCGGATATCAGAATTAACAGGCCAAAAGGGATGTTTTTTTCTTTGATCCGTGTAGGCGGAATGGAGCTTCTGCTTGTACTGGCGCTGGTTTTTAGAAAAGGGAGTGTCTGTTATAACCTTAGGGATTCAGAATGCAAGGGCTTTTATCGTGTGTTTCTTGCAGTAATTGTAGCTTTGCAGATAATTTTCATCACGATACTGATTCAGACAGCAAGTCCGTATACAGAGACTGTACTGGCAGAAGGAGATATTCATACTCAGTATCAGAGACTTGCAGTGGCGATGGCAAAAGGACATGTGTCTTTGGAGCTGGAAGTTCCAAAGGTTCTTCTATCAATGGAAAATCCATATGATACGGATGCAAGAAATGCACTGTTTACGCAGGCAGGAATAGGTTCTTTGTATGCAATGGATAACGCTTATTATAAAGGGAACTTTTATGTATATTTTGGTGTAGTTCCTGTATTGTTGTTTTATCTGCCTTATTATCTGCTGTTTCATGCAGATCTGCCAAATTATGTGCCTGTTTTAATTAGCTGGATCATGGTTTGTATTGGGTCAGCCCGTCTGATTGGAACGATCATAAAGAAATGGTTTTCTAATTTTCCATATATTTTATATTTATTGATGGTGGCAATATTTCCTTTCAGTATTGGTAGTATGGTTATTTTTCAAAGGACGGGTATTTATGAAGTGCCGATTTCCACAGGGGTAATGTTTGCTGTTTTAGGGCTGGATCTCTGGCTGGAATCTGTAGAAGGCGCAAAGATTATATCAATACCCAAAATGGTATCCGGTTCTGTGTGTATAGCTCTGATAGCGGGATGCAGGCCGACTATTTTTGCGATATTTTTCCTTAGTTTTCTGATATTTGGAACATTTATTATACGGGATAAGAAAATATGTATACAGAAATATTGGAAAGAGGTGACTGCTTTTTTGGCTCCGTTTTTTGTCATAGCGGCAGGCCTTATGTATTATAACGCGATTCGTTTTGATTCTGTATTTGATTTTGGAGCTGCATATAATCTTACGATCAATGATATGACGAATAGAGGACATCACATTGCAAGAGCCGGACTTGGGATCTTTGAATTTTTCTTTAAACCCTTTGCTTTATCTGCCAGTTTTCCATTTATTCAGGTACAGGGAACTGATACCAGTGGATATATGGGGAGATTTTTTTATTGCCCGGACCACGGTGGAATCTTCTTTGTCTGTCCGTTTCTGCTCTGTTCTCTTGTGGCTGTCATAGGGAGAAAAAAGCTGATGCAGTACCGGCAGCCGTGGCGGATGGCCATGACGCTTCTTTTGCTGGCAGTGCTGACAGCTTCTGTGACAGTAGATATTGGAGGGACTTATCCAAGATACAAGACAGATTTTGCGTTTATGGCCGGGATTGCAGGTGTGCTGGCAGTCTGTATGGCAGATACTTATCTGACAGATCATGGGACGTACCACATGCTGGGTGGCTGGCGGTGGACGGTATTTCTTTTATGTATTGTCAGCGCACTGCTTAGCTTTCTGACTTTTTTTTCATCGATCGTATATCAGCTGTGGGCATATCACCCGCACCGGTTTTATGTCATGAAATATATGTTTGAGTTTTGGAAGTAGTCTGAAAAAAGTTGTGCAGAAAAGAGGTTTGATATGGGAAAGACAGACAGGAAAGTTTTATATATCGTGATTCCGGCTTACAATGAATCGGAAAATATCCGGGATGTGATACAGGAATGGTATCCGGTTGTTGAAAAGCACCGTGCGGGAGGAAAATCCAGACTGGTTGTGATCGATGATGGCAGCAGGGATACGACGTATTCTATCGTAAAAGAAGAGATGAAGCACAGGCCGCTGCTGACAGGGCTGACGAAAGAAAACGGCGGGCATGCGCCGGCATGTATGTATGGATACCGTTATGCGCTGGAGCATGGTGCAGATTATATCTTTCAGACAGATTCGGATGGTCAGACGAAAGCGTCAGAATTTGAACCATTCTGGAGAGCAGCGCACAAGTATGATGTTGTGATGGGATACCGGAGAAAAAGAGGGGATGGATTTTCCAGACTGTTAGTGAGCAGGACGCTAAGAGTCGTGATCAGGCTGATGTTTCATACGGATGTGCTGGATGCCAATGTGCCTTACCGTCTGATGCGCGCGGATGTGCTGGAGGATTCCATGCGTCTGGTTCCGCCGGATTATCTGTTGGGGAATGTTGTGCTGAGCGTTGTGTTTCAAAAGAAACATGTCAAAGTAAAATTTCTGCCGGTTTCGTTTGTACCCAGACAGGGAGGAGCGAGTATGTATAACTGGCGGCGGATATTTGGGATCGGGATCAACAGCCTGAAAGAATTTGCATCGATCAATCAGATGATTGACGGCAGAATCAATATAATAAATATGACAGATACAAAACCGCGGCGTTTTAGGAGAAAAAGATGAAGTATGATTATCTGATTGTTGGTGCCGGTCTATATGGCGCGGTCTATGCACAGAGAAAAACAGCACAGGGAAAAAAATGTCTTGTCATAGATAAGAGGACACATATTGCTGGAAATATTTACTCGGAAGAGATGGAAGGAATACAGGTACATAAGTATGGGCCGCATATTTTCCATACGGACAGGGAGGAAGTGTGGGAATATATGCAGCAGTTTGCGCGTTTTCATCCTTTTGTGTATGCGCCGCTTGCGAATTATAAAGGTGAGCTGTATAATCTTCCGTTTAATATGAAAGTGATCATGATCTATGACCAGATCCAGGCCGGTGCCGGAACGAAAGAC
>CANTHI010000560.1 GCA_947653505.1 uncultured Eubacterium sp. | reverse complement strand
GGGTCGTAATATGGAGAAGCGAAAATACACAAAGATACAAGTACTGGAAGAAGCTGCAGAAGGACCGATGGATCTGAATGTTGTTATGAGCAGTGGCCTTGATCTGAATCAGTTTGCGGCAAAGAGCGGAGAAAGCGAAGAACCAGAATCTGAAACATTAAGAGAAGTGCAGACAAAGACATTATATGGCATGGCAGAAGCCTTCATACGTGTCGTAAAGCAGATGGAGAAAACAGTTGAAAAATAGGATAGAATTGTGAAATTTTCATAGTTTCAGTTATGGATTTTCCGTATCTGTCCGAAATAATTAAAAATCAGAAACAATCAGAAAGAAAAATCAGAGCGAGGGATACAGGATGAGAATTAATCAGAACATATCAGCAGTGATTGTAAACGATCAGCTGCTCCGGAATGAAAACAGCTTATCGGCATCTGTGGAAAGGCTTTCCTCAGGAATCAAGTTTAATAATGCGAAAGATAATCCGTCTGGCATGGCAATTTCATTTAAAATGCAGGCACAGATCAACGCTTTAAATCGCGCTTCTTTGAATGCGACCGATGGTTCCAGTATGGTTGAGACTGTCGATGATTCGATTGGTCAGATGACAGAAGTACTCCAGCGTATGCGTGAGCTGTGTGTGCAGGCAGCAAATGAGACGAATACACCAGAAGATATAGAAGCGATACAAAAAGAAATTGCCCAGTTGAAAAAAGAAGTGGACCGTATTTCTACGGATACGGAGTTTAATGGACAAAAGCTGCTGGACGGTACTCTGGACCGCAGGACTTATGTGACAGATTCTGCTGGAAACAGTCTGTTTGATAAAGTTACAAATGTGATTGTATCAGATGAAGTACAGGCAAATTTATATACGATAGAGATGGATGAACTGCCAGTACGTGAGGTACAAAGAATGGCCGGAACAGCTGGAACCGGACCAAACGGAATAGTTGGACCGGAACAGGCCGGGGTCATTGTAATGAATGATGTTAAGGTTGTGATAAAAGAAGGTATGACGCCGACAGAGGTATACACAGCTTTAAGAGACGCAGGTGAAAAAGGAAGAATTAAAGTATTTGCTACGACAGGAGCCCAGTACCCTATTGATGAATCCAATCTGGAAAATCAGGGTTACGAGACTGATCCGGATGGGTATATTTCATTTAATAAGCAGCTTGCCTTTGTAGCAAAAGATTATGGTGCGGACACAATTTTAATCGAATGTGATAATCAGGATCTGAAAGATCTGTTAGGGATTGATCAGATTCCAAAAGAAGAAGGAAAAGATATCAGTATTAAGATGGACAATACCAATAACAGCTTTACTTCACAGGCCGTTGCAAAAGGGGATGGAGACAGAGTTGTCATTACAGATAAGAGTGGATTTGAAATCAGTTTTGAGATCCGTGCAGATATTGGACTGGTTAAAGGGGATAAATTTGAGATAGAAGTAACGGATCTTGGTACCTTACAGTTGCAGATCGGGGCGAACGAAGACCAGGAGCTGGCAGTCAGGGTACCGGTACTGAATACGAGAAGTCTGTATATCGATGACCTTGACGTTACCGAGCGGCATGGCGCTGACAGAGGAATTGCACAGGCAGATGTAGCGATCAGTATTGTATCTGCGGCACGTTCTAAAATGGGTGCTTATGAAAATCGGCTGGATTACGCGATCGGAAGTCTGGATGCTTCGGAAGAAAATATGACCAATGCCATTTCACGCCTTGGAGATGTAGACATGGCAGATGAGATGACAGTATATACAAATAAAAATGTATTGACACAGGCAGCGATTTCCGTACTGGCACAGGCAAACGACCTGCCACAGCAGGTATTGTCCCTGCTTCAGGGCTAAATAAAGGCGGCCGCTTATGACGAAGGAGCAGAAACAGGACTTTACACGCAGGATCACACAGGCAAACCGCAGCGGACTGGTGCTGATAAAGTTTGAGATGCTGTTTGTTTATATGGATGATATTTCAAGCGCATTTTTGCAGGATGAAAAACAGGCGATGACACAATCTGTCCGTTATGCAGACGGAGTATTAAAAAGCTTTCAGGAGACACTTGACTTTAAATATGAAATAGCAGGACAGCTCTATGCACTGTATGATTTTCACCGCAGACAGCTGGCAAAGGTTTTATCCCATCATTCATTAAAAGAACTGGAACAGAGCAGAAAAATGCTGGAAAAAATGTACAAGTCTTTTGCAGCAGCAGCGAAACAGGATACATCAGGAACACTGATGAAAAATGCACAACAGGTATATGCCGGGTATACGTATGGGAAAAATGATTTAAATGAAAGCTACGATATGCAATCATCAAGAGGCTTTCTGGCCTGATGCGGACAGAGGGACGATATTCAGCAGAATTGTGTCTGGAACTATATGTTTTAAAAGATTCGATTAATGTGTAATACGTGTTTTATATGTGTGTCTATGTGAACAGAGGCTTGATCCGGGGCTTTCTGGCAATATGCTGGAAAGCCTCTTTTTACTGTCTGTATAATGTTTGTATGCTATAAAGTAAATATGTGCTGGGAACATAACATATGCTGTGAAGTATAACATATGCTGTGAAGTATAACATAGTTGTAAAGTATGTCATATACTGTGAGAGATATCATATGATGCAGCATGTACAGTATGTTGTATGCATTTTACTGCTGTTCTGCCATATCATAAGATTTCAGCCTGCAGAGCAGAAACTGGTAGCGCATCTGAATTGCATTTACTTCATAAATATAACTGTCAATAAGCTCCGGATCTGTAGCATTTTCGAAAACAGAAAGCGAGGTAATACATTGTTTCCATTTTTTAAACAAGAAACCCAG
>CANTHI010000559.1 GCA_947653505.1 uncultured Eubacterium sp. | reverse complement strand
GCCGGAAAAATTCTGATTCCCAATAAGGAACTGATGGACAACTTTAATGAATTGCTACAGGAACTGCCTGCATTGGACAGAAAATGATTCCTGGTACACGTCCGGTTTTTGCCGTGTTCCGAAAAGCTGGGATTCGTATGTATAGCCTCCATATTCCGGTACAAAATATATACAGCAGTTGGTCCGACATCTGGGAACTAAAAAATACTGCAAACAAGGAGGTATATGGAGGTATTATGAAAAACCGGTTAAGCAGCCAGACCAGCCCTTATCTGCTGCAGCATGCACACAACCCTGTGGACTGGTTTCCGTGGGGAAAAGAAGCGTTTGAGCAGGCGGCAGCAGAGGACAAGCCTGTATTTTTAAGCATCGGATACAGTACCTGTCACTGGTGTCATGTGATGGCAAAGGAAAGCTTTGAAAACGAAGAAATTGCAACATTATTAAACAAATATTTTATTTCTATAAAAGTTGACCGTGAAGAACGGCCGGACATCGACAGCGTATATATGGCGGTCTGTCAGGCGTATACCGGAAGCGGCGGCTGGCCGATGAGTATTTTTATGACCGCTCAGCAAAAGCCTTTTTTTGCCGGTACGTATTTTCCACCGGTATCGCGTTACGGCATGACCGGGTTTCGTGAGCTGCTGCTGGTCCTGGCAGACCAGTGGGCGCGGCAGCGGGACGGACTGCTTACGGCGGCAGACCAGCTGCTGTCTGCCCTGATACAGAAGGAAAACCATACGGTCCGTGCCGGACAGATGCCGCCAGATCATGCCATGCAGCTGCCGGAGCAGGCGGCAGCTTTGTTTCATGAATCGTTTGATTTTGTAAATGGCGGGTTTGGCCCTGCGCCCAAATTTCCGCTTGCCCACAATCTGATCTTTCTGATGCTGTATGCAGAAATTTTCCATAAAAAACAATCCTTACAACAGGCGCTGCTGACCCTGCGCCAGATGCGCAGAGGCGGTATTTTTGACCAGATTGGCAGCGGTTTTTCCCGGTATTCTACAGATACCCGTTTTTTCGTACCCCATTTTGAAAAAATGCTCTACGATAATGCGCTGCTGATTGCCGCTTATGCAATCGCTTATAAAATATCAGGCGAATTCTGTTATCTGGACACCGCGCTGGAGACAGCCGGCTATGTTTTACGGGAAATGACGGGGGATGGCGGCGCGTTTTTTGCGGCACAGGACGCTGACAGCGACGGAAAAGAAGGCGAATACTATATCTGGAGTCAGGAAGAGATCTGCCGGATTCTTGGAGCGGAAACAGGCAGCAGGTTCTGCCGTCATTTTGGAGTCACAAAGCAGGGTAATTTTGAAGGAAAAAACATCCTGCATCTTTTAGACACAGAAACTACAGAGAGCCATAGCTTTGAAGCTGAAAAAAAGAAGCTGTATGAATACCGCAGACAAAACAGGACGCTCCATACAGATGATAAAATTCTCACTTCGTGGAATGCTCTTATGATCTGTGCCCTGTCACTTTTGTACCGTGTAAGCGGCCAGCAGCGTTTTCTGACTGCCGCACAACGGGCACAGGATTTTATCGATACGCATCTGGCAGACGGTCTGACCCTGTATGCGGCTTACCGTAACGGCAGGCATACGGACTGTGGTTTTCTGGACGATTATGCTTACCAGACAATGGCTTTGCTTTCGCTCTATGAGGGATCCGGCAGAGCCGGCTATCTGGAACGGGCACAGGCCGTCTGTCTGGAAGCCATCCGTCAGTTTGCAGATGATGCCGGCGGCGGATATTTTCTGTACGGCAGCGGACAGGCTCCTTTGATCACACGGCCAAAGGAAAGCTATGACGGCGCCCTGCCATCCGGCAATTCCGCAATGGCATATAGTCTGGTACGTCTTTCCCAGCTTACGGAACATCCCGGGATAAAACAGGCTGCAAAAGCGCAGCTTGCGTTTTTGTCAGAAGAAGCTTCCCATTATCCTGCGGGATACAGCCTGTTTCTGACTGCGCTGCTGTTTGAGAACTGTCCGCCTCCCAAAATCACGGTAGTGCTGTCCCCAAAAGACAGCGCCGGACAGCTGCTGCCAGAGCTGCCGCTGTATGCGGATCTTACGTTTTTACAGCAGGAGACAGAAAATTACCGGATTGTGAATGGTAAGACTACCTATTATGTATGCAAAAATTATAGCTGTCTGCCGCCTTCGAATGAGATTTGACAGTTCAGATAAGATGTTTTATGCTGGCATACTGGCCTCCCGGACACCGGGTGAGGGAACCGGACCTGTTTCATTGTTCCGGTTTCCAGCGCATTCTGCATTTACTCTGTGGAACCAGACGGGCGCGTCACCTACTGCCCGGTGGGGCATGCTATTCGCTTCTGGCTCCGCCAGCAGTAAAGGTGCTGCTTCGGCTACGCTGTCTGTGTACCGTGCAGAATACCGAGGGCTTTTAACATTCTTCCGGAGTCACAGCAAACGGGACAAATTCCCTCTCCCAGCTGGTTTTCCCAGGCGTTACTTCAGATAACCGAAATGCCTGCGTAATAATTTTTGCGTGCTGATTCGTTGCAGCCAGCTGTCCAGCGCCCAGCGCCCAGAGCCCGGAATGAATTTCAGTAGTTGTCCTTGCACAGCAGCAATTGACAATACTATTTTAGTCGTGAAAGACCGTCTATGCCAAAGCGGTTGCCAGGGTCAATATTGCAAAGTTCCTGATATAATTGCATGGCTTCTGGCAGTCTGTCCATATTTTCGTATAATTTTGCCAGTACTGAGCGAGAGTGTAAATTTTTAGGATCAATCTTTATAACTTCCCGCAAAAATAGTTCCGCTTCCGCTTCGCGCCCTTTTTGCTTTGAGAGCAGGC
>CANTHI010000558.1 GCA_947653505.1 uncultured Eubacterium sp. | reverse complement strand
CATGGACCAGCTTTCTGAAATTGCCCTCCCCTTTCCGGAATCGGATGCAAAAAATCTTTTTGTGCATGATGACAAAAAATGTAATTATTATCTGCTTACAGTCAAAGGCAATAAACGTGTCAATCTGAAAAAATTCCGGCAAGAGCATGGAACCAGACCGCTGTCTTTTGCCTCAGAACAGGAGCTTATGGAGCAGCTGGGACTTGTCAGCGGCGCTGTAACCCCTCTTGGTATTTTAAACAATGAGCAGCGAAATGTACAGTGCTTTTTAGACGAAGCCTTTCTGGATGCTCCCTGCCTGACCGGAGTTCATCCGAATGATAATACGGCGACTGTTTATCTGAAAACAGAAGATCTGATTACTATTATAAAAGAACATGGCAACCCGGTCCATATCGTATCGTTTGCGTAAAAATTTGTCCACGGATAACCTGTGCAGATATTTTATCACAGGTTCTGCATATCCGTCTGTTATGAAGGATTCAAATATGCTATATCATAAAAGCCGGTTTAAAAAATATAACCTGCCGGCTTTGGAAAAGAGGTTTTTATGTATGAGACACATCTGAAAAACTGCCGCCAGAAAATGAACCGCCTGCATACCCTGTGTGGAAAGATTTCATTCTGGCGTCTGATTTTTGCCGCGGCTTCTGTTCTTTTTTTCTGTACCGGTTACTCGCAGAGACTTTCGTTCTGGTATGTATTTAGTGCTGCTGCCGCTTCTGGTTTTGTTTTGCTTGTGCTTTATAACCACAAAAAGTCTGAAGAGCTTTCGGATCTGGGTGACCTGGAAGCGGTCATTCTGGATTACCAGGCAAGGCTTACCAGTAACTGGAAGCAGTTTCCTGCCGATGGCTCACGCTATCTGTCTGATGCGGTGCCACATGCAAACGATCTGGATCTTTTTGGAAAACACTCGCTGTTCCAGTATCTGTGTACCGCCAGTACAGTCTTCGGGCAGGACCAGCTTGCCTGCTGGCTGACGCAGGAGGAACCGGAGCCTGCATCCATACGAAGCCGCCAGCAGGCAGTCGCGGAGCTTGCAGGAAAGGAAGACTTTATCCTGCAGTTTGAGGCATCTGCCAGACAGTTACGGACGGTTTCTTATGAGGTCTTAGCAAAAAATCTGGATCATTTTTTTCATGCCCTTGAGCAAAAAAGCCGGATATCTTTTCTGCAAAAAGCTGCCATCCGGCTGTTTCCTGTGATAACGCTGGCTTTTTTCGTCTGCTATTTGTGCGGCGTTGCGCCGGAGCAGACGTTCTCCTGCTTTCTGGTATGCGCCATGCTCCAGCTGTCTGTCTCCTTTTTGGGAAGCCGGCACAACAGCAGACTGCTGGCGCCTGTTTATCATATGAACCAGACGCTCACGCCATACCGGAAGCTGACGGATCTGCTGGCATCCAAAACATTTGAAAGTCCTTATCTGATACAGCTGCAGCAGACGCTGCTTCCAGCGGAAAAAGATGGCCGGCATACGTCTGTTGCACTGGAAAAAGATGGCCGGCACACGTCTGTTGCGGCCGCCGCGCTTGCTGAGCTTTCAGCTATTGCTGACGCTGTTGTGGTCCGGCACAATATCTATGCTTCCCTGCTTCTGAACAGCCTGTTCTGTTATGATTTTCACTGCGCAGAGCGCTATATAAAATGGAAAGACACATACAGGGATATGGTACGTCCGTGGCTGGAAGCTGTCGGAAGTGTGGAGGCACTGATCAGTCTTGGCGTAACCGCCCGTACCAGACAGACGCATTCCCTGCCGCTTCTTTCGGATACTGAAAAACCGGTTCTGACTGCATGGAATCTCAAGCATCCGCTGTTAGCCGAAGCAGACGCCGTCGGAAATGATTTTGACCTGACACACCAGACCTGTATTATCACAGGCTCCAATATGTCTGGCAAGACCACCTTTCTGCGCACCATCGGCGTAAATCTCGCTCTTGCCTATGCAGGCGGATTCTGTACAGCCAAAAAGCTGCAGGTCTCCTGTCTGCGTATCTGTACGTCCATGCGTACTTCGGATGATATTCAGGAAGGCATCTCTTCTTTTTATGCGGAACTGCTGCGAATGAAGATGATTGTGGAAGCCGCCCGGGCCGGACGGCCCATGATCGCTCTCATCGATGAAATCTATAAAGGCACCAATTCCAGAGACCGGATTACCGCAGCAGGGGAAACCATAAAAAAACTTGCAAAGCCCTGCATCCTGACGCTTCTGACCACGCATGATCTGGAATTGTGTGATCTGGAACAGGAAAGCGGTATCGATGCGGTAAATTATTATTTTACCGAACGATACCGCCAGAATGAAATTTTATTTGATTATAAAATCAGGCAGGGGCAGTGCACAACGACAAACGCATATCACCTGCTGCGTATGGCTGGAATTTTATAACCGTCCTCCGGGGCGGTTTTATCTGTCCTTTGGCACATCTTTCATGCTAAAGCTGATGCGCCCCATTTTGTCTTTTCCAAGGCAGACGACAGTAACCATATCGCCAAGTGTCAGTACATCTTCCACATGGTTAATCCGTCCTTTTGTAATCTTGGAAATATGAACCATGCCCTCTTTTCCCGGTGCAAACTCAATAAATGCGCCAAATTCCTTAATGCTGATGACTTTGCCTTTGAAAATCTGTCCTTCCTCGAAATTGGTTGTAATGATTTCAATCATTTCCACAGCTTTCTGCATCATCTGCCGGTCCGTGCCGCAGATTGATACAGAACCCTCGTCGCTGATATCGATTTTAACGCCGGTGCGTTCGATAATCTCATTAATCGTCTTACCTCTCGGCCCCCGCCAAGAAGAGTCTTTACATCCTGAAGGCTTTCCACATAAGCCCA
>CANTHI010000557.1 GCA_947653505.1 uncultured Eubacterium sp. | reverse complement strand
CACATTTACTGTGCGAA
Source organism: uncultured Eubacterium sp. (assembly GCA_947653505.1). Next base: position 2,827 of record CANTHI010000557.1, on the reverse strand, counting down.
GCGTAAGAAAGTGATTCAGGAGTGCAAAAATCCTATCGTGAAGCGATTTTAAGTGGATTTTTGCATGTAACAGGTCAGCTGTCTGAACTGTTACAACTATAGCAGCAGTTCTGAAAGAGTGTTACGTATTAGGGAAGCGGACACTTCCTCAATATGTAACACATTCTGTAAATTGTTGCATTCTCCTCTTAAGACCGCTCCTGCGGGACCGCTTTCCTCATCCATCGTCCGGGAGGCCGGTATCTGCTGTTCAGGCCCGGCCGGTACATACCAGCCCGCTATCCCTGATCATTCCGGAATTTTTTATAAGCGCCCAGCAGGCACACCCCGCCTGCTATCAGGGCAATAGCAAGATGTATCCGGATCTCTCCTGCAGAAAAAGAAAAGCCCCAGTTTACCGGCAGATAAACCGGCATGGAAACCATAATATGCGACAGGACCTGTAATATAGTCCTGTTTAGAAACGGAGCCAGTAATGCCGCTAAAAACTGCAGCCACGCATATGGCAGCAGAAACAATGCCAGAGAAATTACGACCGTTAAAAAAGAATTTCTGCATAAGGCGGAGACAGCCAGTGTGATGCTTGTCAGCAGCAGCATTCCTGCAAGACCCAGTCCGAAAGACAGCAGGAAAAATGTCCTGATATCGGCCGGACAGTATGCTGCAGGCGTAATGCCGATCAGGGCTGGCGAGGCATCCAGCCCCTGCGTCCCGTAGACATTCCGGTAAATCAGCCACAGATAAACGGAAACGGCTGTATATAAAAGGGTTACAAAAGAAAGCGCTGCGGACATTTTTAACCAGATGGCGCTTCTTTTACCATGCTGTGTTGTCAGCAGGATGGCTGCTGTTCTGAGCATATATTCTTCTGAAAATACAGGAGATAATCCAATGATGAACAGGATAAATACAGCTATCATCATTGTAATGGAATAGATTTCCTTTAAGTCATTCCATCCATATGCATAATCAAACCGGACAGTTCCATTTAAAAGCGGCGCAGCTTTCTGGTCCCATGCTTCTCCCTGCAGAAACTGGATATTCTGGTCCGCGCTGGCGCCTGTATGGCCGTTTTCTGCTATCTGATTGTAATTTGTCATATTGGTCGTAATAAATTCACTGCAGAAATTGCCAGATTTTACATCTGCCTTCTCATCATAATAAGAAAATCCAAAATCTTCATAGATCTGGCGGACTTTTTCCTCTGTCAGGATACCCGCGTACCCTGCCGTCAGCTCCTGGTCTTTTGTAATGGCCTCCTGTCCGCGGTAAATCTGTCCGTCAATAGTAACTGAGTAATAATTGCGTTCAGAAAACAGGCGGAGACTGATAAAAGCCAGAAATAACAGCAGGCCGGTCCAAAGCAGCCTGCGGGATGCAATTTTACAGATTTCTTCTTTCCATATGTGCCAGGCGTTTCCCATGTTCAGATTCCTCCTCAAAATAATATAAATAAACATCTTCCAGTCCAGGTTTCACAGCGACGGCGCCTTTACATGGGCAGACGTCAGAAATGAAACGCAGGCTGACCCTGCTGCCTTCGTTCCGGAGATTACTGATGGTAAAAGATGCATGTAACCGTTGCGCTTCTTCCGGGCTGGCCAGATATTCCCACACTTTTCCGTTTATCTGGCTGGTGATCTGCTGCGCGGGACCCTGCCCGATGATCTGTCCCTGCTTCATGAGCAGGATTTCATCCGCGATAAAATCCACGTCGGATACAATGTGCGTAGATAAAATAATAATCCGGCCTCTGGACAGGGAGCTGATCATGTTGCGGAACCGGATGCGCTCTTTTGGATCAAGTCCTGCGGTTGGCTCATCCAGAATCAGTATTTCAGGGTCATTCAGCAGTGCCTGCGCAATGCCAAGCCGCCGCAGCATGCCGCCCGAAAAGGTACGTATTTTTTGTCTGGCAGCTCCTTCCAGACCTACGAGATGCAGCATTTCCAGTACCTTATCCCGTGCCAGGTTTTTGGGAACAGCCTTGCAGGCGGCCAGATATTCCAGATACCGTATTGCGGTAAAGCTGGGATAATATCCGAAATCCTGCGGCAGGTAGCCGAGCAGCCTGCGGTATTCCTTATCCAGAACACTGATTTCGGTACCATTACAGATGATTTCTCCGGATGTTGGCTTTAAAATACCGCACAGCATGCGAAGCAGCGTTGTTTTTCCAGCGCCATTTGCGCCAAGAAATCCATATACGCCGGCTTTGAGATGCAGAGAGATATCCTGCACAGCAGTTTTATTTTTAAATTTTTTTGTAATCCGGTTTAATTGTAATTCAGACATAAAACATTCCTTTCTGTCGGGGACCGTTTGCCGTTTTTTTCAGTCATAGCTGTGACAGGATGGCACAGTATGTCCGGGGTATCATAGTTCACCGGACTGGCAGAGATATTCCCCGGTGTCTATTTTTTCAAACATCCTGCAGAGTTCTGCAGCCAGCAGCAGAGCGCCTGCTACAGTCAGTATTTTCCATATGGCCAGATATTCCGGCAGATATACGTCTTTCCAGAATAACGGAAACAGCGCGGCGATACCACACAGTACACTGGCCGTAATCTGTCGAAAACCGGAAAAAACAGCCCGCAGATGTGTCAGCATATGCAGATAAAAAAGCTCCGACCATAAAAATGGAACAAGCAGATAGAGCAGGCAGGAAAGGATGCCGGTCTTTGAATTGCAGCTTAAAAATCCGGTTAACAGTCCAAGCACGATCAGATCAAAAATACCAGCTTCCAGCATCCGGATACAGATTATCTGTTTTAAATCCAGATTTGGTTATTTGCTTTGCCCACCCGAATAATAAGGATTTTAATGG
>CANTHI010000556.1 GCA_947653505.1 uncultured Eubacterium sp. | reverse complement strand
CTTGATGCAAACAATGGTGCAATTACATACCATACGACATAAAAGAAAAAAACTATGTTTTTAGGATTTAATAATTTCTTTGGTATGAATAAAATATAAACACCTATCACTGAAAAACAGAAAAAATATTGCAGGTCCACACAGATCTGATATAAAAACATCATTAGAAATATCCATAAAACAGTTAAAATTCTTGCTACATGCTTTTTATCTGTCCCTCTGATTTTTCCAATCTTTATCCTGAAGTGTTTCATCTAATTCACACAGCCCTTCTACATATATAAGATTATTATATGCACTCCGATATTCCGGAAACTTCCTATACTGATCTACAAAAATAATTTTATTTGCAAATCCATTTCTGATATAATCATAAACAAGTGCAGATGGCGCGCAGACAAGCAGATCCGCATTACGAATCTTCTTTCTGGATATATATACATTTTTTATCCCTTCAAACGCTTTATACGTTCTTTTCCTGCTAAGCGGATGCAGCATAATTAAAATTGCGGTATCATCTTTATAATGATTGATTACGCACTGAATAATATCCTTCATTCCACAAGTAGGATTTTCTATAATCCCGATTACCGGAGCCTTCTTCTTCCAATAAGAAAATGTTACATTATTTTCATATTCCAGCACATATTCACAGTCTTTATTGGCAATTACATTTTTTTTGAAGTATCCAGCCTGTTCCTCATCAAAGGCATACAGCCTGTTACAATGCAATTTATTTGGAATCGTACGGTCTGTTAAAGTAAATCCATGCTGCTTCATATAAAACAAAATATGTTTTTCCCTGCACAAAACAGAAAGACATGTGGTAAGTCTGTCGTAATGTCCATTCGATAAAAGAATTTTGGCCTGCGACCGGTTCAGAAACGCATTCCAAAAATAAAAATCAATCCAGTAGACAAACGGCCCTTTACAACTGCTGCCTGTAAAGTAAGAAACAGCTGCAGCTAAAAGAATCCGGATTCTTTCCACTCTTGTAAAATAAGAAAACATTGTTTTCTGGGATCTTAACTCTTTCAAATTAGTTTGTGTAAAACCATAATAGATGTCCTCATAATCTTTATACTGTTTCAGACGCAGCTCAGATTTCCCATTAATAATATGGATCTTTGCATGCCTGTTGTCCTTCTGACAGGTATTGAACAAAATACATGCTATATCATACAATACCATTTTCCATTTTTTAGAAATGAATACCCTGGATTCAACAAAATGATTATTTTGTATTACAATCTGAAATTGTTTTTTATATTTGTCTGTTTTTCTCATATTCTTATCCAAAATTATTCCTGATACACCCCTGCCGCCTCCAGCTCCTTATCCTCAGGCGCCGTAATCAGTACCGCCCGGAGTCTGCCATAGAACACAAACATACTCCCGCCAGCCGCCGCATGTGCATGTCCCTGCTGCAGTGCTTTTTTCAGATCCGAAATCTTCCCGGCCCCGCCACAAGCAGTCACCGGTATCTTTACCGATTTTACGACATTGCGGATCAGTCTTAAATCATATCCGTCCATCATACCATCCCGGTCGGCCGAATTGAGCAGGATTTCTCCCGCGCCAAGCTCCTGCGCTTTTTTTGCCAGTGTGACCGGAGATATCCGGACAAGCTCCTGCCCGCCGTTTATTACACACATATATTTCCCATGCACAAGCTTTGCGTCTATGGATGCGGTTACACTCTGGCTGCCCAGAAGCTGCGCTGCCTGTTTTAGTAACGATGGATTTCGTACCAGTGCAGTATTGATGACAACTTTTTCATATCCGATGCCTGCCAGCTCCCGTACCTGTCCGATCGTGGTAATCCCTCCGCCGCAGCTTAGCGGCATAAACGCTTCTGACGCGATATCCTTTAGCAGTTCAAAGTCCGGTTCCCTGCCGCGTCTGGATGCGCCGATATCCAGTACAGCCAGTTCATCAATGCGCTTGCGGTTAAAGATTTTTACAGCGTTTACCGGATCTCCCAGATAAGTCCTTTTCCCAAACCGGACGGTTTTGACCAGATCCCTGTCGTCAATGGATAATACCGGTATGATTCTTGGTCTGGTATACATTTAATACCTCCCATTTCGTTCTGCAAAATTTTTTAACAATTCCATTCCAAAATCATGGCTTTTTTCCGGATGAAACTGTACGCCTGTTACATTGTCCTTAAAAACAGCAGCTGCAAATTCATATCCATATTCACAGGTCATCAGAATATGCTCGTCCGACTGACAGACTGCATGATAGGAGTGGACAAAATAATACCGCTGCGTGCCCTGCAGACCCTCCAGCAGCGGATGCTGCCGCCGGAACCTGACGATGTCCCAGCCCATATGCGGAATTTTTAAATCCGTCCGTTCCTGAAAGGCAAACCGGACGCATGTAAACGGAATCAGTCCCAGCCCTTCCAGCTTTCCTTCCTCACTGCCCATTCCAAGCAGCTGCATACCCAGACAGATGCCAAGAACCGGCTTTTTTTCTTCCAACGCCAGTTTTTGGATGACAGGTACGAGCCCTTTTTTCTTTAGCTGCTCCATACCTGCGTCAAAAGCTCCTACCCCTGGCAGAATCAGATGATCTGCCTTCCTAATCGCAGGAATCTGATCTGTAATCACTGCTTTTTTACCGATCGCCTTATACATATTTACAATAGAGCCCGGATTTCCACATCCATAATCAATCACTGCTATCATATTTTTTCCATCCTGTCATACACGTAAATTCCTGTTTTCCATGCCTGTGATTCTGCTAAGGGCAACCCCCAGTTTCATCAGCCACATTTCATTTTTATAGTCTGCCGGCGTTTGGAACTGCGGCGGATAATCGCTTTGATACGCGCTTTTACTTCGAGTAT
>CANTHI010000555.1 GCA_947653505.1 uncultured Eubacterium sp. | reverse complement strand
AGAAAAAAGGATGCGGCAGGAGGAGTGGTATGAATGTTTTATATGATTTAATGAAAAACTGGAAAATACTGTGCGCCCTGACTGTAAACGATTTTAAAACACGCTATGCCGGAGCACAGTTTGGGATGATATGGGCGTTTGCCCAGCCGGTCGTTACCATTCTGATTTATGTGTTTGTATTTCAGGTGATTGCAAAAGCAGCTCCGCTGGAAGGAGGATTTCCATATGTGTTATGGCTGATTGCCGGCATGGTGCCGTGGTTTTTCTTTTCCGAAGCGGTTATGAATGGGACAACCTGTCTGGCAGATTACAGCTATCTGGTGAAAAAAGTAGTATTTCAGATTTCGATTCTGCCGGCTGTACGTGTGCTTTCTGCGATATTTGTCCATTTGTTTTTTGTTATATTTGTAATGCTCATTTACGTATGCTGTGGCAGGGGACCATCGGTGTATTATGTGCAGATTCTGTATTATATGCTGTGCATTGTGGCGCTGGCAGTATCCATTAGCTATATTACGGCATCCATACTGCCATTTTTTAAAGATTTTGTGCAGCTTGTCAATATCTTACTGATGCTTGGCATGTGGGTCTGCCCGGTGATGTGGGAATACAGGACAATACTTCCGGCGCGGTATCATCCGGTTTTGAAACTGAATCCTGTTTTTTATATTATACAGGGATACCGGGATACGTTTGTGGAACACGTATGGTTTTGGGAGCGGCCTGTGGATTTGATTTATTTCTGGGCTGCCGCAGGTATCATATGGATGATGGGAGTGAGGATGTTTCAAAAATTAAGCGTGCATTTTGCAGATGTTTTATAAAGATGTTTTATAAAGATATTTCATAAAAAAGAACAGGCAGGTATCTGGCAGGGACAGGTTATGGAAAAAGAAGCAGTAACTGTAAAAGGGATTCGAAAAATATATAAGCTTTATGACAGGCCGGCAGACCGTTTTAAAGAAGCTTTTTCCTTTACAAAAAAGCAGTATCATAAGGATCATTATGCTCTGGACGGTATTGATTTTACCGTGAAAAGCGGGGAATGTCTGGGAATTATCGGCACGAATGGCTCCGGCAAATCCACGCTTTTAAAGATCATTACAGGCGTATTAAGCCCGACGGATGGGGAAGTAAAGATTCATGGACGCGTCAGCGCGTTATTAGAACTGGGAGCCGGTTATAACATGGAATATACGGGCCTTGAGAATGTCTATTTAAATGGTACGATGATGGGTCTGTCACGAAAGGAAATGGATCAGAGACTGCCGTTTATCGAAGCGTTCGCGGAAATCGGGGAATTTATCCATCAGCCGGTGAAAAGCTATTCCAGCGGGATGTTTGCAAGGCTGGCGTTTTCGGCGGCCATTCATGTGGATCCGGATATTCTGATTGTGGATGAAGCGCTAAGTGTGGGGGATATTTTTTTCCAGGCAAAGTGCTATCGTAAATTCAATGAATTTAAGAGCCAGGGAAAGACCATTATTTTTGTTTCCCATGATATGGGCAGTATTATCAGGTACTGTGAAAGATGTCTTCTGATTCATAAAGGAAAGCAGGCGGCTCTTGGGAAGTCGCTGGATGTAGTGAATACTTATAAAAAGATACTTGCGCGTCCCTGTGAGGAAGAGGATGACGGAACAGATACACCGGATGAAGCGGATACAGAAGTATGGATGGAAGGCAGAAACGAAAAAGAAGCTTTATGGAAAGAATCACTGATCCGGAATCCGAATTTTGTAGAATATGGCGATGGACGGGCGGAGATTACAGATTTTGCAATTATCAATGAAAACGGTGTATGCACTCCGGTGATTCACAAAGGTACAGAGTTTACGATCCGCATAAAAGTCCGTTTTAATGCGCCGCTGCCAGAACCGGTGATTGCATATACGATAAAAGACCTTAAGGGAACGGAAATTACAGGGACCAATACAGCATTGGAAAACAGACCGGTCGGAGCCGCAGAACCCGGGGACGTGGTTACGGTTTCTTTCCGTCAGAAGATGGCGCTGCAGGGGGCGCAGTATCTGGTCGCTTTTGGATGCACAGGCTATGAGGATGACAGGCTGGTTGTCTATCACAGGTTATACGATATGGTAAATCTTCAGGTAATATCAGACAGAAATACGATCGGGTATGTGGATATGAACGCGCAGGTATGCATTGCAAAGGAGCGGTAATATGGCGGATCAGAACGAGTATATCAATAAAGTATGTATTAATTATGACTTTTATACAGGAGATGACAGGTACAGCGACGGCGCTGTGGAAAATGTTCTGCTGGAGCTGGTAAAAAGCGGCCGGAACCTGCAAAAAGAATTGCTGCGGGAAGCTTCGTGGGCGGTGCTTTATCACCTGACGGATCTCAGGGAAAATATCGTAAACTGGATCCCGATGAAAAAGACGGATACCGTACTGGAAGCAGGGGCCGGATGCGGAGCGGTAACGGGGGCGTTTCTGGAGCGGTGCGGCAGGGTAGTCTGTGTGGAGCTTTCGAAAAAGCGGAGCCTGATCAATGCATACCGGCATAAAGATGCGGACAATTTGGAAATTATGGTGGGAAGGCTGGCAGATATGCAGACTTTTTTCTCTGAAAGATTTGATATCATTACCCTGATCGGCGTACTGGAATATGCAGGTCTGTATCAGGAAGAGGAGGATGCATATGGCGCGCTGCTGCGGCAGCTTTCCAGGCTGTTAAAGCCGGACGGGAGACTTGTGATCGCGATTGAAAACCGTCTGGGATTGAAATATTTTGCCGGATGCAGGGAGGACCATCTGGGCAGTTACTTTACCGGAATTGAAAACAGCTATGCGGAACATGGAGTCAGGACTTTTAGCAGGAAAGAAATGATCACACTGTTACAGAA
>CANTHI010000554.1 GCA_947653505.1 uncultured Eubacterium sp. | reverse complement strand
CTGGGTTTCTTGTTTAAAAAATGGAAACAATGTATTACCTCGCTTTCTGTTTTCGGGTTGGAACTGACTGATACATTATGAGTATTATAAGTATAATCAAACTTTTGGTAAAATATGCATATCTGACAGAAGAAAAAAATAGAGCTGTTCAGAAAAATGCCATACTGGATTGTAACAGTTCAGATAGGGTAGCCAGTATTTTATCACTTTCAAAATACATCATGAAACCTCTTTCCATAAATCGTGTAACATGGTATAATAGATACTATCTTTGTGGAAAGGTAAAGTCTGCAGAAATGAAAAAAAATATAAAATTTAAAGGCCGCCTGCGTTATTACATGTATGGCCCAATGCTGCTTACCATACTGCTGGCATTTATGAATATTCCCATGTATTTGTATGAATGGAGAGCAGGGCTACTGACTTCCGCATTCACCGTCGTATATTTTATTGTAGTCACAGCATTCTATCATCGAAGCAAGCCTTTCTTTATGAATGAGCTGATTAATTTTGCCACACAGTATGGCACCGTGCAGAAAAAGCTGCTCAATGAATTTGACGTCGCATATGCATTGATTGATTATAATGGAAAAATTCTCTGGGTCAATGAGAAGTTTACGGAGCTGACAGGAAAGGATAAAGATTATCACAGATCCATCACTTCTGTATTTTCTCATATTACGAGAGAGATTATCCAGAAAAATAAGACGGAATCACAGTTGCATATTGGCTGGGACGGACGGGAATTTCGGGCGCAGCTGAAAAGGATTGAGTTTTCCAGTATCACACCGGAAAATCAGATGGTGTCTCTGGAAGGTGATGAGGAGTATATGACGGCTCTTTATCTGTACGATGAGACTCAGCTGAATAAATATATCCGTGAAAATGATGATCAGAAGCTGGTGGCTGCTCTTATTTATATCGATAATTATGAGGAAGCTTTAAATAGTATTGAAGATGTGAAGCAGTCACTGCTTGTTGCACTGATTGACCGGAAAGTGAATAAATATTTTTCAGGTATGGACGGGCTTGTACGGAAAGTAGAAAAAGATAAATATTTTGTAGTATTCCGTTATATTTATCTGTCTAAAATGGAAGAAGATAAGTTCAGTCTGCTGGAAGAGGTAAAAACTGTTAAGGTTGGAAATGAAATGTCAGTGACACTTAGCATCGGAATCGGGAGTACGGCGGATACGTATAATCAGAATTATGAATATGCGCGTATGGCGATCGGTATGGCATTAGGACGCGGAGGTGATCAGGTCGTAGTAAAAGAAGGGGAACGGATCACTTATTTTGGAGGCAGCTCCAAGCAGGTCGATAAAAAGACACGCGTCAAGGCACGTGTCAAGGCACATGCCCTGCGGGAGATTATTGAAAGCAGAAGCCATGTGATTGTTATGGGTCATCATATTGCTGACGCAGATTCTTTCGGAGCTGCAATTGGTGTTTTTTGTGCCGGACGTGTATTGGAAAAAAAGGTACAGATTGTGTTAAATGAGGTGACTACTTCGTTACGTCCGCTGAAAGAATGCTTTCATGAAGAGAATGGATATGAGCCGGATATGTTTATCGATAGTGAGACAGCGATTGAGCTGACGAATAACAATACGCTTGTAATGGTTGTAGATACAAACCGGCCAAATTATACAGATTGTCCAGAGATACTAAAAAAGACAAAATCTATTGTCGTTTTTGACCATCATCGACAGGGAAGTGATGTCGTTGAGAATCCGATTTTATCTTATATCGAACCATACGCATCTTCCACCTGTGAAATGATTGCAGAAGTACTGCAGTATTTTACAGAAAATATCAAGCTGACGTCTTGTGAGGCAGATGCCATTTATGCAGGAATTTTAATCGATACAAACAATTTTATGCAGAAAACAGGTGTCCGGACGTTTGAAGCGGCAGCCTATCTGAGACGATGCGGCGCAGAAATTAACAGGGTACGCAAAATGCTTCGTAATGATATGGCAGATTATAAAGCGAGGGCAGAGGTTATGAGACATGCAGAGGTTTATCATGGAGCATTTGCAATCTCCGTCTGTCCTGCGGACAAGGTAGAAAGTCCGACTGTAGTAAGCGCGCAGTCCGCAAATGAGCTTTTGAATATTATTGGAATCAAAGCTTCTTTCGTAATGACAGAATATCAGAACAGAATTTTTATCAGTTCCCGGTCTATTGATGAGATCAATGTGCAGTCTATTATGGAGCGGCTTGGCGGTGGTGGTCATGCAAGTATAGCCGGCGCGCAGCTTTCTGACTGTACGATTGAAGAAGCAAAGCAGAAAATACGGGCAATTTTAGATGAAATGATAGAAAAAGGAGAAATAGAGATATGAAAGTAATTTTATTGGAAGATGTAAAATCGGTAGGAAAAAAAAATGAGATCGTAGAAGTAAGTGATGCGTTTGCACGAAACATGCTGATTCGGAAAAAACTTGGCGTGGAAGCAACCAGCCAGACATTAAATGATTTGAAATTACGTAACAGGCGTGCTGAAAAAGACGCGGCAGAGAATCTGGCAGCGGCAAAGCAGCTTGCAGAAGATTTGAAAGAAAAACAGGTAGAAGTAAAAATAAAAGCCGGAACAGGCGGGCGCACATTCGGCTCTGTATCTACAAAAGAAATATCAGAAGCAGTGAAGAAACAGCTCAATCTGGATCTGGATAAAAAGAAAATGCAATTATCAGAGCCAATCAAAGCACTTGGTTTTTATGATGTGCCTGTAAAACTGCACCCGCAGGTAACAGCATCATTAAGAGTGCATGTTGCTGAAGGCTAGGATATATGGAAGAAGCACTTATCAAAAGAACAATGCGGTACGGCTGAAGAAAGATGAATATTTTATTGCGGATTTAGTTGGTC
>CANTHI010000553.1 GCA_947653505.1 uncultured Eubacterium sp. | reverse complement strand
ACAGGGTCAGGACACAGACAAATACAATTACAAAACATTAAACCTCATGGAACGTGCACAAGAACTCAGTGAAAATGGAGGTATGGTCCGTTTTCGCAACAGCTGGTACAGCACACGCAATCTGTCCAAAAAAACACTGGAATGGCTTTCGTGGTATAACCGTCTGCCGGACAAAGAACAGGATGCTGTCAGCTTTGTTCCGCATGACCTTTATCATCATTGCTACGAATATGTTACGGCAATGGATGCAACTTAAAAAAATGGGGCACACCAGATATTCCTATCCAGTGTGTCCCATCCTCCATTATTCCCATTTCCGGCTGCCAGACTGCCATCCGTCATTGCTATGCTTCTACATCCATTATAATTTGAAAGCAGGAATGCTCCTCTGTGACTACGGCTGTTCTGTTTCATCCTCCTGACTGTCCATTCCTGTCACTTCCACCGTCTTATCCCGTTCCAGTACCGCCAGTACCGCATTCGCACTGAGATCCAGCTGACGGATCTGATTTTCCTGACAAAACAGCACTTCGAGTGCCGGATTTCCGCTCACATCCAGACTGTCCAGTGCATTGGACTGGCATCCGAGTCTTTTCAGTGCTGGATTTTCATGGATATCCAGTTCCGTAAGCTGGTTATCGGAACATGTCAGCGCTTCCAGTGATGGAAATGCCCTTACGTCCAGACTGGCCAGCTTATTTTTTGCACAGTCCAGTACTTTTAATGACGGACTGGTCGTTACGGTAAGCTCTGTCAGAAGATTGTCACCACAGCTTAATTTTACCAGAGACGGATTGCCGCTCACATCCAGCTCTGTCAGTTCATTCGAACCACATTTTAAATCCGTCAGCAGCGGATTTGCTGCAGGTTTCAGTCCGGACAGATCATTTCCATTGCAATGCAGGCTCGTCAGTGCCGGATTCCGGCTTATGTCCAGCTGGTCCAGCCGGTTCGCGGCGCAATGCAGTACTTCCAGCAGCGGACTTTTGCTGGTATCCAGACTGGTCAGGCGGTTTTCATCGCAGATCAGCTTTGTCAGCGCCTTTGTCTTTTTCAGATTCAGTCCTGTAATCCGGTTTCTGTCGCAGTGAATTTCTTCCAGATTTTTCGTTCCGCCCAGACCCAGCGTTTTTATTGAATTATTTGCACAGTTCAGATATTGCAGCGCGGAATTTTTCGACGTTTCCAGCTTCGTCAGACGGTTGTAGGAACAGTCCACATACGCCAGTGTTTTCACTCCGCTGATGGTAAGTGTACCCAGCTCATTGGATGGACAAAAAAGCTGCGTGAGTGCCGGATTGCTGCTGACGTTCAGGCTTGTCAGCTGATTGGCGCCGCAGATCAGTTCTTTTAAAGCCGGGTTCTTTTTCGTATCCAGCGCTGTCAGCTGGTTTTCTTCACAATCCAGCGATGTCAGTGCCGGATTTTTTTTCGTATCCAGCGCTGTCAGCCGGTTCTGGCTGCAGTCTAAAACGGTAAGCCTGCGGTTATTCTGCACCTGCAGCTGCGTCAGCCGGTTATTTCCACATTTTAATACTTCCAGCTCTTTCTGGCTGCTGACATCCAGCGCAGCAAGCTCCTGTTCTGAACAGTCCAGATGCTTTAGCGCCGGATTTTCCCGGATATCCAGACTGGTCAGATGTCCCCCGCTGCAGTCCAGATATTCCAAAGCGGGCAGACCTGCAAAGGAAATCTCTCCTGAAAGTCCCGCATCCGGCCATACAATCCGTGTCAGCCTGCGCTCTTTTCCCGTCTCCGTCCATGTGTACTGGTTCAGATCATCCAGGTCACCGCTTATGGAAGCATCCGGCTGTGCTTTTATGATTGCCTTTAAAGCAGATACTTCTTCAGCGTTTTTTTTCAGTCCGGATTTTTTTACTACCTGAACCGTACAGGATGCAGATGCGTCCGTCCCCTGTATCGTCGCTGTAATCCGTGCGGATCCTTCCTTTTTTGCCCGGATGTTTCCGTTTTCATTGACCGATACGACCGCTTTTTTGCTGCTTTTCCAGACAATTGTTTCCGATTTCAGCTGGTCATCCGCAACGGATGCTTTCAGCTTTAGTTTTTTTCCTACCTGTAACGTATAGGCAGAATAATTTAAAGTAATGACAGACACACTGCCCGATACCGGTGCAGCCGGCATCTGCGTCAGTGCCATCATAGCTGTTAATACAACAGCCAGAAGCAGCGCGGATCGTCTGATCCCCCGTGTCCGCGTTGGTCTGTTTCGTCTGTTTTGTTTGCCTGTACCGTCCATATTTTACCCGCTACTAAAAACATATCCCTAAGCGTATATGACAACCTGTTTACATTCAGTTTTACAAATTCATTTTAGTAGTTTTTCCTTTCTTTCCAGATTTCGCTCTTCTGCGATCCTTTTGTTTCATTTATAAATGTCCCTGCTTCTTTAGAATCATACTACTTCTGCACAAGATTGACAATCCGGCCCGGCACATAAATCTCTTTGACAATTGTTCCGGTCAGCTTTTCAGCGACTGCCTCTTTTGCCTTTGCAATAACATCTTCTTTTGCGGCATCTTTTTCGATCTGAACCGCCGCTCTTACCCTGCCATTGATCTGGACCGCGATTTCCACAGTAGATTCTACCGTCTTTGCCTCGTCGTATTCCGGCCAGCTCTGTTCATAAATACGTCCTTCATAGCCCATCGTCTCCCAGAGCTCCTCGGTAATATGCGGTGCCGTCGGATTCAGCAGGATCAGTAACGTTTTGTATTCATCCTTTGTCAGACTGTTCTTTTTATAAAAATCATTAATCAGCGCCATCATTGCCGCAATAGCCGTATTGTATTTCAGGTTTTCATAATCATTGCTGACTTTTTTGATCGTCTGGTGCATTTTTGTCTCAAGCTCTTTG
>CANTHI010000552.1 GCA_947653505.1 uncultured Eubacterium sp. | reverse complement strand
CCCCGCAAATCCTGATCCATGCTTCCCATTATACAAGACATCCCGCAAAAAATCACCCTCTATTTTCCTTAAAACTCTTTCAACGTAAACGACACGTTACTTTTCACGGATCAGGAATGCACATAAACTGCGCATTCCGTAAGAATGTGATTCAGGAATGAGGGGCAATTTTGAGAAGCAGACTTTCCATATCGCCCCGAATCGTTACTATGAGCGGCCCTTGGACCCTGAATAGTAACAACGCAGCTAATTGAACCTCTGACCGTACAGAACTATCTCTTGAAATCAGGCCTGCATTGTGATAAAGTAAAGAACAGACAACACAATGCAGCCAGTCACCCAGAAAGGATTTTCCCATGTATATTCACATCAACCGGCAGATATTATTTTACGAAAAAACAGGCGAAGGCCCGCCACTACTTTTACTGCATGGAAACGGTGAGGATCATACAATTTTTGATGTCCTGATCCCTCTGCTTGCACAGACACATACCGTCTATGCCATCGACAGCAGGGGACATGGAGCGAGCAATCCGACCGAAGAATACAGCTATACCGGCATGGCAGAGGATATCGCCGAGTTTATTACCTCTTTGGAGATCGAATCTCCGATTTTATATGGCTTTAGCGACGGCGGCATCGTTGGTCTGCTGCTCGCCCTGTCCTGCCCCGGGCTCGTCCGGCGGATGATTATCAGCGGCGCGAACTTAAATCCGCACGGCATGAAAAGGACTTTTCTGCATAAAATAAAACAGCATTATAAAAAAAGTGGCAGCCCGCTGGACCGTATGATGCTGGAAGAGCCGGATATCCGTCCTTCCTCACTGGCACAAATCCGGATACCGGTACTTGTCCTTGCAGGAGAACACGATATTATCAAAACCACACATACGAAACTGATTGCCAGACAACTGCCGGATGCACAGCTTGTCATTATTCCGGACGAAGATCATGGAAGTTATATTATCCATAGTGATAAACTGTACCCATATATCCGGGATTTTATCTTTCAGGATGAATAAGCGGGCATCGTTTCTGACAGCTCTATAAAAACTCTAAGCAAATAATTTGACAAGCTTACCGCTATGAATAAAAAACATAGAAAGAAATAAAAAGATATAAAAAGATATAGAAAGAATGAGGAATTTATTTATATGGAACATCTGATCATACCAGCGAACTACGAGTCCGGACTGAATCTGCATGACACACAGATTGCGATCAAAACCGTGAAAGATTTTTTTCAGAATCTGCTGTCACTGACACTGAATCTGTCCCGTGTATCCGCACCACTCTTTGTCACACCGGAATCCGGTTTAAATGACAACTTAAACGGAGTCGAACGTCCCGTTGCGTTTGATATCAAAGAAATGAACAGCCAGAATGCGGAAGTTGTACATTCCCTTGCAAAATGGAAACGTTTTGCCCTGCACAAATACGGTTTTTCTATTGGCGAAGGCTTGTATACCGACATGAATGCCATCCGCCGCGATGAGGAAACGGACAATATCCATTCTATTTTTGTCGATCAGTGGGACTGGGAAAAAGTGATTGCCAGAGAAGACCGCACCACCGGTTATCTGCAGGAAACTGTCAGAATGGTATATAAAGTATTGCGGAAGACGGAAAAATACATGGCCGTCCAGTATGACTACATCCATGAGATACTGCCTCATGATATTTATTTTCTTACGACGCAGCAGCTGGAAGACCTGTATCCGGACAAAACGCCAAAAGAGCGCGAATATGCGATTACAAAAGAAAAAGGCGCTGTCTGTCTGATGCAGATCGGCGATCAGCTGGCTTCCGGCGAAAAACACGACGGACGGGCACCGGATTATGATGACTGGGCGCTGAATGCAGATATTTTAGTGTATTATCCGGTTCTGGATATTGCGCTGGAGCTGTCTTCTATGGGCATCCGTGTAGATGAAGCATCATTATCCGCACAGCTGGAAAAAGCTGGCTGTCAGGAACGTGCCAGACTGCCATTCCAGAAAGCCATTCTGGAAAAAAAGCTGCCTTATACCATCGGCGGCGGCATCGGACAGTCCCGTATCTGTATGTTCTTCCTGCGCAAAGCGCATATTGGCGAAGTACAGTGCTCGATCTGGAAGCCGGACATGGCAGAAGAATGTGCCAGACACGGAATCCATCTCTTATAAACAGCCGGTTTAACCGTGTTTCTGTTTCCTGTAAATACAAAATGGGTGCAGATCCTTTTGTAGATCCTGCACCCATCGTTGTTACTATTTTTTTACATACCCTGCGCACTTTTCCTTTAATGCGCAAATCCGGATCACTTTATCCTTCAATCGCAATATATTTGCTTTCTTCGACTTCCGGCTTCATCTCTTTCTTTGGAACAGATACCTTTAAGATTCCATCCTCAAATCTGGCCTTAATATCTTCCTGTGTAACTGCCTCACCAACATAAAAGCTTCTGCTGCAGGAACCATAATATCTCTCTCTGCGGATATACTTTCCGTCCTTGTCTTTTTCTCCGTCATCCTTGCTGGTCGATGCACTGATTGTCAGGTAACCTTCTTTTAATTCTGCCTGAACATCTGACTTCTTAAACCCTGGCAGGTCGATATCCAGCTCAAAGCCGTTTTCGGTTTCCTTGATATCCGTACGCATCACACTGCTTGCCGGTGTCTGATATCTCATAACTGCTTTTGACGGACGGGTAAAGTCATTAAAAAACTCATCAAATAAATTTTCTCCAAAAATACTAGGCATTAACATAGGTCATTCCTCCATTTCTTATATTAGCCGGCAGCTTCTTTTTTCTGCCGGTCAGTGCTTTGTTTTGCTTACAAGTATGTTATAACACTTTTATTAGCACTCGTCAATAGTGAGTGCTAATAATTTTTGTG
>CANTHI010000551.1 GCA_947653505.1 uncultured Eubacterium sp. | reverse complement strand
CGCCTCCCATCCGGCGTCCGGACAGCCAAAATGCAACACTTTTATGTAAATTGTTGCATTCCACTTAAGTCCACACCTATTAAAATCAGCCCTGTTCCATTGTTCCGGTTTTCAGAAAGTAATTGTATCGTTACTCATGATTGACGAAACCCCGCACAAAGTTTATTATGTATAGAGAAAAAACGGATTCCACGCAACACCTGGAACATACTTATTCCGTATATGAAAGAATAACTCCGCACTAAAACCCATAACAGACTATAAAGAGGATAAACCATTGCATACATACATCCTGATCGTCGAAGACGACAATCATATAAACAACATGCTGAGCGAACTACTCGCCCTGCACGGCTGCCAGACGGTATCGGCATATTCCGGTACGGAAGCGCTGCTGCATATCCGCAGGGAAGCGCCGGCTGCCGTCATTCTGGACCTGATGCTGCCCGGTATGTCCGGCGAAGAGCTGCTGTCGCAGATCAAAGCAGACTGTCCGCAGACCGCCGTTCTGGTAGCATCCGCAAAAGAAGACGTCACTACAAAAATCTCCCTGCTGCGTGCCGGCGCTGATGATTATCTGACCAAACCATTTGATACCGGGGAGCTGCTGGCCCGTCTGGAAGCTGTGTTAAGACGCAGCCAGACGCAGGATCGTAACGCGGCTCCACAGACGCTGCATTATAAAGATCTCACGATGTATCCGGAAAATTACACCGCCTTTGTCGGAAAAAAGGAGCTCCCGCTGACAAAACGCGAGTATCTGATTTTAGAGCTGTTAATGAAAAATCCGGGAAAAGTCTTTACGAAAAGCAATCTGTATGAATCTGTCTGGAACGAAGCGTTTTTAGGAGAAGACAACGCCGTAAACGTGCATATCAGCAATATCCGCCAGAAGCTGGCAAAGCTGCATCCGGACGAAGTATATATTCAGACCGTCTGGGGCATTGGATTTAAAATGAAGTAAAAACTTTAGACTTTCTTAATACTTTTCCTAATGTTTCTAAAAATCAGGCAGCTATACTGTAACCATCCGCAAATCATAAGCAAATCATAAGCTTACGATAAGCATATGGTACAAAGCTGGTCTGCGACAGACAAAAAATCAGACAGATCAGCATAAAAAAGAAAGGAAATCATTATGGAATATGTATTACAGACAGATTCTCTCACAAAGATTTACGGCCACACAAAAGTCGTAAACGCAGTGAGCATGCATGTAAAAAAAGGAAGCATCTACGGATTTATCGGCAAAAATGGGGCCGGAAAGACCACCTTTATGCGCATGGCCGCAGGACTTGCTGCACCGGACGCAGGCTCCATGACGCTGTTTGACTCGGGGAATCTGGAAAAGCAGAGAGTCCGTATCGGTACGCTGATTGAAAGCCCGGGTCTGTATCCTGGTATGACAGCAGAAGAAAATCTGGAAACCGTGCGCCGCAGCCTGGGCATTCTGGAACGCAGCCGGATCCGGGAGCTGCTGGAACTGACCGGCCTTTCTGATACCGACCGTAAGAAAACAAAGCATTTTTCTATGGGAATGAAGCAGCGTCTTGGCATCGCCATTGCTTTGCTGCGGAATCCGGATTTTTTAATCCTGGACGAACCAATTAACGGTCTGGATCCTGCCGGAATCAAGGAAGTCCGCGACCTGCTGCTGCGTCTGAACCATGAAAAACAGATTACGATCCTGATCTCCAGCCATATACTGGGAGAACTTTCCAAAATCGCCACCCATTACGGCATTATCCGAAATGGTTCTCTGATACAGGAATTTGATACAGACGGGCTCGAACAGCACTGCCGCCGGTGTCTCAGACTGGTCGTAGACCAGCCGCACCAGTCTGCCGGTATTCTGGAACGCATCCTGCACATCCACAACTATGACGTCCCGGATCCGCATACCCTGCGGATATTTGAAAGACTGGATGACAGCGCAGACATCAACCGCACACTGGTTCAAAACGGCGTCAGCCTGAAGGAAAGCTATCTGGCAGGACAGGATCTGGAAGGCTATTTTATGGAGCTGACCGGCAGCAGCGCAGAGTAAAAATAGAATCAGCAGTTATAAACCGTATATTCAGGAGGTAAATTCCATGCTTCGTTTATTTTATGCAGAAACTTATAAATTAAGAAAAAGCAAAAGCTTTTATATATGCGTCATCTCCGCCATCGCATTCGTATTTTTAATGTATGGTATGCTGGCCATCGCGGATAATATCCAGAAAGGCCGTCTGGAAAATGGGACCGGAGGCGTGATCGTATCCGTAAACAAGGAAGAAGCGGATCTCTCATCCTCTTCCATCTGGGATACTGTCAGTATTATGGATATGCTGCAGGAAATCTTTTCTGGTGATGTGATGGGCATCATCCTTTCGATATTTGCCAGTATTTTTGTCATCCGCGAGTTCAGCAGCGGTATGCTGAAAAATATTGTAGGAAAAGGCTGTTCCCGCTGTTCCATCTACCTTGCCAAACTGGAGGCTGCCATCCTTGCCTCCATACTGATCTCCCTGGCCGGTATCGCAGCAACACTGGTCTGCGGCTGGCTGTTTGCCGGTACAGATCCTTTGAGCGGCAGTATCTGGAAGCATCTGCCCGCATATACCGGACTACAGCTCCTTCTGATTACAGCCATTACTTCCATATTTGTACTGATTGGCGAAATCAGCCGGAATCTGGCTGCCGGAATCTCCCTCGGAATCTGTACCGCCGCATTTCCGGCGCTGTTATTAAACATTCTGGATATGCAGTTTGCTGACAGCAGCATTACCCCATCCCAGTTCTGGCCTCTGACGAGACTGTCCGCCTGTCCGTTCGAAGGGCTTACAGCCGGTTATGCGGCAGAAACCTTTGCAGTGACCCTGTTCTGGATCGTGCTGGC
>CANTHI010000550.1 GCA_947653505.1 uncultured Eubacterium sp. | reverse complement strand
GCCCAGCCGGTTTGCCTGTATGATCTCTTCTATCAAAAGATCATACAGGCAAACCGGCTGGGCATTCATCTGATCCGCCTGGTTTCGATGGTTCCTTACTGGGTGATTGAGCCGCTGCTTCCGTATTGCGAAAAGTATGATGTCGCGATTGCGATCGAGATTCACGCCGCAATGGCTTTTGATGTGCCGGAAACGAATGCATTTATAGAAGAAGTCAGACGTCTTAATTCCCCGTATGCGGGACTGGTGATTGATACAGGCATTTTCTGCAGAAAACTGCCGAGAGTGGTAAGAAATTATGAGATGTCCATCGGAACGAGCGAAGGGATTTTTGACTATGTGGACAGCCTGTTTGAACAGGGGACAGATCTTCATCAGGTATTGAGAAAGTCCGGCGGACAGTATCCGCAGGAGCTGAAAAAAGAGATGAAGTCTGAGCATGACCAGATTTCCGTGCCGCTTCTGGATGGGTATGAAAATTATCCGTTTGAAGTAATGGATGACCTGATCCCGTATATTAAGCATTTTCATTTAAAAATGTTTGAAATGACAGAGGAAGGGCCGGAGTATTCGATGGATTATAAGGCGTTGCTGGAATATCTGCACGGGAAAGGCTATGACGGATATGTGTCAACGGAGTATGAAGGAAACCGCTTTACGCTGGCAGGGCAGCCGATGAGGGAAAAACAGCAGGTAGCTGCCAATCAGAAATATATCCAGCAATGCCTGAAGGAAATTCAGGGGTAAGGAGGAAGATATGTTTGACAATAATGTATTTATTGACGGTACCTGCAAAAATGTAGTGCAGGATGGGAAAATAACCGGTTATGAGCTGCAGACGAATATCACATATTACCGGAGCATTCCTCTGTCCATGATCGAATATATCCGCGTAGCAGCTGACGGGCAGGAAGCTCTGGCGGAGGATATCCGGATTTCTGTGGATCAGACAGACTGGTTCAGCTTAAAGGAAGCAGAGACAGTGACGACGTATAAATGGGAGTATGGTGAACCGCTGTATATCCGTGTACAAAAAGACGGAGGGCTTTCGGAAGGAAAGCATAAGGTGAAGCTGACGGTAGCGACGCGGACGGCTTACATTCCGGTACCGCTGGAAGGGATCCGGGAGCGTGAAGTAGTCATTGCGTCCTGATCCGGGAGACAAAACCGTGCGGCGGCCGGGGCTGGCATGTCCGGGCAGCTGTACGGATCAGAAAAAGGAGGATGTATGGAACAAAAAAAGGTGCTGGGGCTGTCTTTTGGCAGAAAGATGGGAAATACGGACGTGATGATCAAAGCGGCTCTGATGGAATGTGAAAAAGCTGGATGTAATGTAAAGTTTCTTCATGTGGATGATCTGGATATCCGGCCATGTACCGGCTGTATTTCCTGTGTGGCTGGCATGACAACGGGACGCGGGAAGGGCGGATGTCCGGTGAAGGATGATTTTCCGGTTCTGGACGAAGCACTGATGGAATGCGATGCGGTCATCGTCGGTTCACCAGCTTATGTACTGAGCCCGACGGGACGCTTTAAGACGGTATGTGACCGTATCGGGCCGTCCCATGATATTACGTTTCGCAAAGCTGCTTATGAAGAAGGGCTTGCGGCAGGGAAAAAGAAAGAAGAGCTTCCGGATGAACGCAGCTTTAAAAAACGGGTAGGCGCACTGCTGTCGGTTGGTGGTGCGATGACGCAGAACTGGCTTGCCTTCATGCTTCCGACCATGTATGAATTTACGATGTCGATGGGCATCGATGTCATTGATATGCACGAGTATTATGGGGCAATGGCCTGCGAGCATGTGCTTGGCAATGAGGAGCAGATGGAACGGATGCGCAGGATGGGGCAGAATATTGCGGATGCACTGGCTGCGGATGCCGACGAAGAACGGACCAGATGGCGCGGGGAAGAGGAAGGCGTCTGTCCGGTCTGCCACTGCAATATGCTGACCGTGTCAAAAGACCGGAAATCGGTTGAATGTCCGGTTTGCGGGATAGAAGGAGATATCGGGATTAAAAATGGAAACATCAGCGTTTCGTTCAGCGAACAGCAGCAGAAACGTTCCAGACTGCGCTGGGATGGCAAACTGGAACATTCTACGGAAATAAAGACAAGAGCTGTGGGACCGGGACAGATTCCGGACCTGAAAGAACGGAAAGCTCCTTACACCGGGTATGCGGAATAGACCATACAGATTGGGAATATGATTTTTAAATACACATGAGCGGGCTGGCCGGATAACAGAGGCAGCCTGCTTTTGGTTTTTACATACAGTTTATAAGGAGTTACTGTTATGAAACTGGCCAATAGGTTATAATAGACACAGGGTGATATTTGAAAAGACCGGAACAGGCGTCTGGCAGATGATGCCGGGCTGTTACAAAATGAGGACGATAAGGAGTGGAACATATGTCTGATTATAGCAATTTTCAGGTACAGATCATCCGTAATATGGATGAAGACATGCACCTGCATCCGGAAGTGGAGCTTTTGTATGTGATGGACGGGGAGCTTGAGGTAACTGTCCATGAGAAAGAGTACCGGCTGAAAAGGAATGATGTGATTCTGATCAATTCCAGCCTGCGGCATGCTGCGGTCAGCGGCGGAAAAAACATTTTATGCCGTGTGGCTTATGATTATCAGGTGATTACGGATATGGTGCGGCATGCCAACAGTATCTTTTTGTGCAACAGTGTGATAGATCAGGAAAAATCGTACGAGCAGCTGCGGGAGCTTTTTCAGGAGCTTGTATATCTGGAGGTGCTTTATCCGCATAAATCAGAAAGCTATCGGTACAGTCTGCTTTACCGGCTTTTAGACCAGCTGATTGAGAATTTTATGATGGAACGGCCGGCTGGACAGCTGCACAGTAAGGAATATCAGGCTGAT
>CANTHI010000549.1 GCA_947653505.1 uncultured Eubacterium sp. | reverse complement strand
ATACTTCAGAAGGGAAGTGATTTGGAATTTCTGGCTGTGTCTGCATGGAAGCCCATAGAGATGATAGGAATGGCCATCAGTATGTTTCATGCGGTCCTTATGGCTACCGCCGCCTGTTCCCTGAGAAAATATTGGTATGCGGGCGGCATCTGGGCAGTTACAAACGCCCGGATACTGGAATAAATTTTCTTCAAAATCATATTGCAGTATTACGCAAAAGAGGATAAAATAAAAGAAAGCCCGCTGCCTCCTGACCCAAAGCAGTGGCGGCAGGAACAGTCTGAAAGGAGGAACTGCGATGAGTATACAGACGATTTATATGACCTGCATCATAGGCGGAATTTTACTGCTGCTGTCATCCATTGTTTTCAGCGCGGCAGACGATTTTTTTGACTTTGCGGCATTTGACCTGTTCAGTGTGGATCTGGGTGATTTTGATCTGGATATCCTGCCGGTTTCCATGAAATCGCTCTGTCTGGCAGCTACCGTATTTGGAAGCGTCAGTATGCTGATGCTGGAGCAGAATGCGGTGACAAGGCATGTGGTTGCCGGTGTATGTGCTTACATAGGAGCGTTTATTGTGCAGAATATCACAGCATTTTTAAAAAACCACCAGTCTGAGGCAGACACACTGGAGAGCATCTGCAGCCGCAGGTATGTGGTGAATATATCGATACCGGAACAGGGATATGGTTCGGTCGCAAGTACTGAAAAGGACCGTTCGGTCATTACGCTGACTGCAAAATCATTTGATGGCAGTGCGATTCCTGCAGGTACAGAAGTAAATATTATGAATATTACAGATCATGTTGCAATCGTAGTGAAGCAGTAGCAGACCACCGTTCAGACCAGACCACGATGCAGCCGGAAACAGGCTGCGTACCATCAGACAAGGAGGATCTAAAGATGCTGAATGAATTATTACCAATCATTGCCATTCCACTTGTAATTGTCTTAGTGCTGATTGCTGTCTTTTCCATGTGGAAAAAAGTCCCGCAGGACAAAGCCGGCGTTATTACGGGATTAAAACGGCGCGTGATCACAGGCGGAGGCGGCCTGGTGATTCCTGGCGTAGAGCGGATAGATTATATCTCTCTGGGCAATATGCCATTGCGCGTGGATACGAGAGGAAGTCTGTCTTCACAGGGTGTTCCGATTTCAGTCAGCACGACAGCTGTTATTAAGGTACGCAATTCACCGGATGCGATTTTAACAGCCATCGAGCAGTTTACCGGCAAAAATGAACAGGAAATTATAAAAAATATTATGTCTACCGCGACCGCCGTACTCGAAGGAAAGCTGCGTGAAATTATTGCAACGATGACGGTTGAGGATCTGTATCAGAAAAGGGAGGCATTTTCCAGTCAGGTGCAGGAAGTCGTCGGTACAGAGCTTGGAAACATGGGGCTGGAAGTTAAAAACTTTACGATTACGGATATTTCAGATGAAAATGGATATATCGAAGCGCTGGGCGAAGGAATGATCGCACAGCGGAAAAAAGATGCAGAGATTCAAAAGTCCGAAGCGAAACGGGAACAGGACGAACGGACATCCGAAAATATAAAAATCGGTGAGCAGGCAAAGCTGGAAGCAGCTACTGCGATCAAACAGGCGGAAAAAGAAAAACAGGTTGCAGAAGCCCGTTACCAGAAAGAAATCAGTACCGCAAACGCAGAAGCAGAGCTGGCACATGACATCCAGCGGAAAAAGACACAGAAGGAAGTCATTCAGGCTGAGATGGACGCGGAGCTGATCCGCCAGCAGCGGCAGAAAGATATCGCCGAGGCTGAGATTCAGGTACAGATTACGCAGGCACAGAAAAATACAGAACTCGCAGAGCAGCGGGCGCTGGAAAAAGAAAAGCAGCTGCTTTCCGATGTCGTAAAGCCTGCCGAGGCCGGAAGAAAGAAACTGGAGCAGGAGTCAGAAGCAGATAAGTACGCGGAAATCAAAAAAGCCGAAGCAGAAGCTGAGAAAAAGAAAATCGACGCACTTGCCGAAGCAGAAGCGATCAAGGCAAGGGCGGCAGCCGAGGCACAGGCGATCGAGGCTAAAGCAAGAGCCGAGGCCGAAGCCATCGCGAGAAAGGGCAGCGCTGAGGCCGAAGCAAAGAAAGCATCCCTGCTGGCCGAAGCAGAAGGTCTGGAACGCAAAGCCGAGGCCATGCAGAAGCTGAACAGCGCAGGTGTCATTCAGATGGTAATTGATAAGCTGCCAGAGATGGCGAGTGCGGTGGCACAGCCACTGACAGCGATTGATAAGATTTCGATTATCGATAGCGGCAACGGTGAATCCGGCGTTTCCCAGATGGGCAGTTATGTACCGTCACTGCTTGCGAAGACAATGGAAACGGTGAAAGAAACTACCGGATTTGATATGCTGGATGCCATGAAAACAAATACGATTCAGGCACAGACGGAACGGAATATCAAGGTAGAAGGACTGGAGACCGGACAAACAACGGTTGCCAATGCAGGAAAATAGAGGAACGCGAGAACGACAAAGGACAGCGCAATCTCCATATCCATGTTTTACTTACTTTGTGTCCTCTTAATGAAAATGTAGAATGGGGAGCAAAGACCAAAAAGGTTTACGTCCTTGATGAAAGCGGGGAGTGTGTTTCACTCATTGACAAAAAGACTGGACAGCAGAAAGTTTACATTTCATGGCAAAAAATAAGGCCGGGAGTCTGCTTTTAGATTCTCGGCCTACGGTTTTACTATGCTGTCCGTTCTGCTTTCAGTTTTTTCACTTCATCAAGTGGAAGTCCTGCGTATTCCGCAATTTTTTCAAGTGACAAAATCCCATCTGCCAACATTCTCTTTGCGGAATTGATGGCTCCTTCTTTCAATGTCTGATTCCTCATATCTTCCATAGCCCGGCACATAATTTCGATTC